>JBKDRQ010000062.1:0-8858 GCA_046341135.1 Bacteroidota bacterium | reverse complement strand
TGGTACAAGCTAACAAATCGTAATCTTACAGGGGCCTGGATAACAATGGGTGGTGTTGTTATTACTGTTCTTTTGAATTTTTTATTGGTTCCTTCAATGGGATATATCGGATGTGCTATAGCTACATTATTCTGTTATGGCTTTATGATGATAAGCTCTTATTTACTGGGACAGAAATATTACCCAGTTCCTTATAATGTGAAGAAAATTTTCACATATATCATTTCAGTAGTTGTTTTTTATCTGCTGCACAGGCAAATAATTTCCTTTACAGAACATATATTTTACAGAACTATCTCAGGGATGTTTTTCGGTTGCTGTTTTGTGATACTTGTTGTAATCAATGAGAAAAATGAATTACGTCAGCTTCCTTTAGTGGGTAAATATTTTCGTTAAATCAAGAAAGGGTTATGTTTTTTTTCATGATTAATGGTCGTTGCAGGCCCATGACCACAATAAACAATAGTTTCTTCGGGTAGTTTCCATAAGATGTCTTTAATTGATTTTATCAAAGTATTGTAGTTGCCGCCGGGGAGATCTGTTCTACCTATACTTTCATGAAAAAGTACATCACCTGAAATAACCCATCCACCTTGAGCGGAATAAAAGCTCAGATGACCAGGAGAATGTCCAGGGGTAAATAGAATTTCGATTATATCATCATCCAGTTGAATATGTTCTCCGCTATTTATTTCTACAAAAGCACCCTGATAATTGTCAAATGGGATACCCCACATTAAACCAGATGCCGGAGCCATTTGCAGTACATGAATCTCTGATTTGTGAAGATGTAAGGGGGTATGAAAATTTTCGTACACCCATTTATTGCCAAAAACATGATCAAGATGGCAGTGAGTATTCAGTAAGTATTTGATATTTAAACCATTATTGGTAATAAAATCATATAGCTCTTGTTGCTCACTTTCATAATAGCAACCCGGATCAATGATGATGGCATTTTTAGCCTCATTATATATTAAATATGTATTTTCCTGCAGAGGGTTGAAGGTAAAAGCTTTCACATTATACATGGAACTAATTTTGTATTTTTAGCAATTCTAAAGAAAAAAGTCTTTTGGAGGAAATATTGGAATGATTTCGAATGTTTTTTTACGAGGATTATTGTGTTTATCACTCTGTTTTGTGATGTCAGTTATGCCTGCCTACGCGCAGGTAAATATGGTGGAATTTGGCAAAAACAGGGTGCAATACAATAAATTCAAATGGCAATTTTATCAAAGTCCCAATTTCAATGTACACTACACACAAAATGGTCTTGAATTGGCAAAATTTGCTACACAAGTAGCAGAATATGAGTTGCCCGAAATCGAAAAATTTATTGAATTTGCTATTCAGAGAAGAATCAATATTGTGCTGTATAATCATTTCAACGATTACAAACAATCAAATATTGGGCTTGCGCTTAATTGGCCGAATGCAGGAGGAGTTACTAAATTGGTAAACAACAAAATGGTTGTTTATTTTAATGGTGATCATAACGATTTACGCAGACAAATAAAAGAGGGTATTGCCAGAGTATTGGTTGAAACCTTACTTTTTGGAGATGATATCGGAGAGTTTGCCCAAAATCAGGCATTACTTGATCTGCCTAAATGGATGATTGACGGATACATTGCTTATGTTGCTCAAAACTGGGGCACCCAACTAGACAACCGGCTTAAGTCCGCCATGCTTGGCTATAAATACAAAAACTTTTATCAGTTTGCATTTGAGCAACCTGATCTGGCTGGGCACGCCTTCTGGTACTACATCGAAGAAAAATATAAAAAAGAAAGTGTTACTTATATTCTTTATCTCAGCAGAATATATAAAAATGTAAATAAAGCTACATTGTCAATATGCAAGAAAAAATTTAAGCAGCTGCTAAAAGAATTCATGCAGTATAATCAAAACAAGTACATTGAAGATATTCGTTCAAGAAAAGATATTCCGTCCGGCAAACTTACATTGCTGAAAGAGATTGGGAAGAAGGATTATTTCCGTTTTCAGCCAAACCCTAATCCTAAAAACAATACCTATGTACTGGTGCAATATCGAAAAGGAGTCTCTAAAGTAATTTATACAGAGAATTTCTTTAAGCAAACGGTACTTTGGAAAAGCGGTGTTCAAAATTTGGAGGAGCGTCCTAATCCCAATTATCCGTTATTAGCCTGGGATCCTAAAGGGAATCAGATTGTTACTATAGTATGGCAAAAAGGCAAATTGATTCTGCATTTATATAATGTACTTACAAAGAAAAAAATTGTCAATGGGCAACCAATTCCTCTGGAACAGGTAAATGATGTTCAGTTTATGCTGGATGCGAATACGCTGATATTAAGCGGTGTTAAAGGCGGACAAAGTGATATTTTTATTTACAAGATTGCAGATAATAAGCTGGAACAAATTACAAATGATGTGTATGATGATCTGGATGCTTCTTTTGTTACATTTCCTAACAAAACTGGTATTCTTTTTTCCAGCAACAGGCCGGCCCCCAATGCTCCTACGGGGGATTCAGTGTTACCTAAAAATCGTTATAATATATTTTTAATTGATAACTGGAACCGGACAGAATTCAAGCAAATTACGCAGTTAAGCAAGCTTCAATTCGGGGATGCAAGATTTCCTACGCAGTACAATGTCAATCATTTTACTTTCATAAGTGATGAAAATGGTATTGGTAACCGATGGGCAGGTTTTTTTAATACCAAGGCAGCCGGGCTGGATACCGTTTATCAGGTCGGCGAGGAATTATTAAGAAATCCGGCACCCAAAGATCTTGAGTCAGCATTGAACTTATGGAATAAAACTGAACCGGATTCTATGTACACTTTCAGGGTTACTGAAGATACGGCCTACACCTTTCCATTATCAAATTTTCAAAGTAGCGTACTTGAAACAAGAATTGCAGGTGATAAAGGTCAAGTCTCTCAGGTAAATCAACAAGGAACTTTCAAGTTTATTTATAAACTCAAGGTGGATGAAAACATACTTAAGAAAAGAAATATAAATGCCCGCCCTACGGCTTATATTAAACGTTTATCCAGATTGGCTAAAGTGGCAGATGCTAAACCGGAAGAGCGAACTGACGTGTTGGATAGCTTTAAAGTAACAGAATCAAAAGAGGCTTTGTTTGAATCTGAATTCGAAAACGAAAACCGAGATTCTTCAATATTACAAAAACCCATAGTATCAACTACTGCTGATGTACAACCTGTATTATCTAAAATGCGCGTTTTTCAGTATAACAAAAAATATTTTGTCGATAATATAACAACAAACTTTCTATCCAATAACGCTATTCTCATTAACAGATTTCAACCATATTCCGGTGCATCAGGACCTGTGCAACTTGGGAACAATAATACCCTCAATGCAATGACCAGAGTAGGTGCCATGGAATTTATGGAGGATTACAAATTTTCCGGGGGCTTTAGAATAAATTATGGCTTCGAAGACAAAGAAGTATTCATGCGTTTTGATAATCTCCGGAGAAGAACAGACTGGGGACTGACATATTTCAGAAGCACACTAAATGCACCGGTATCTAATAAAGAAGGAGCATTCTTTGATGCCAGACAGATCTCCAATATATATCAAGGGAATATATCTTATCCTTTCAACGAAGTACAGAGTATCAGGCTGATTGCAGGAATCAGGGCAGATAAATATGTGATACGTACAGATGATCTTTTTCCGCTCAGTCTGAACGAACCTGATATGGACGAAAACTTTTTAATGATGAGAGGTGAGTATGTGCATGATAATACCATTACCCCTGCTTCGAATATATGGCATGGTTTAAGATATAAGGCATGGTTTGAATGGTATCAAAGAATGAGCGGCACATACACAGGGCCAGATGGCAGATCAATTAAAGGAAAATCCACCTTCAATGTTGGCTTTGATGTCCGTCATTATCTCCCCATTTATCGCAATCTTATATGGGCAGTCAGAACATCGGGTGATTTTTCCTGGGGTAACAATAAGTTTATTTACTATCTGGGCGGGACCGATGGCTGGCTTATGCTGGGTAATAATAACGTAGTAAGGGATGGTATTCAAAAAGAGCGTTATTTCAATACATCCAACAGGCCTGCTTCAGATCAGACTTATGTATATGAATCGCTGGCAGTTAACCTCCGCGGATTTACTCAAAACGCAGCTAACGGAAACAATGCTTTTGTTATAAACAGTGAAATTCGCCTTCCTGTTCTTACTACTTTATTGAATCGCCCGGTCAACAATTCGTTTTTAAGAAATTTTCAATTAATACAGTTTCTTGATTTAGGAACAGCCTGGAATGGGAAGTATAATAATTTTGCTCGTCCGGAGGTTGTATATAGTGAAACGAATAATCCCTTGACAGTAGTTATTAAAGGGGCAGGAGTCGGTCCTTTTTTAGGTAGCTACGGATTTGGTGCCCGAAGTACTTTGTTGGGTTATTTTGTTCGGTTTGATGCCGGTTGGCAAATGAATGGTTTTTTTAAGAACAAGCCGATTATGCATGTTTCACTGGGTTTTGATTTTTAGTTCCTCAATCATTTATTGTTATTTTGCAGCTAACACATACACATGCATCGTCTGCTGTTCATAATTTTTACACTAATCTTTTCCCAAGGGTTATATGCTCAGCGTATTATTATCAAAGGAACCGTTAAGGATGCCTATTCAGATGAGCCCGTTGCAATGGCTTCGGTGCTTCTTTCTCAAAGAAAAATAGGTAAGCTCACGGATTCTTCAGGAAGTTTTTTATTTCAACTAAATGCTTTACCAATAGGAGATTCATTAATAGTTAGCTATGTGGGGTATCAGACCAAAAAGATCTACATAGGAGATGTTCGAAAAGATACCTTATTTGTAATAGTAAATTTAGAAAGAGGCAGCATTCCCAAAGAAGTCGTTATAAAATCAAAACACGGTAAAGGATGGATCTTGTGGAGAAGAGTGGTAAAGAAAAAGCCATTTAATGATCGGGCGCGCTTTGAAAATTACGCATATGAATTATATAATAAAGTAGAGCTTGATGTAAAAGGCTTAAATTTCGACAGGTTTAAAAAATTAAATTACTCAGACCATTTGGTTTTGTCATTGAGCAGAATGTAGATACTTTGTCAGAAGCATCACCCTTCCTTCCCATATTTATTTCTGAGTCAATTTCTGATTTTTATTATCAGCGTAACCCCTCCCGTAAACGAGAGGAAATCAGAGCCAGCCGAACTTCAGGTATCAAAAATGAAAGCTTTCAAAAGTTATTGGGAGGAATGAGTTTAAATGATAATGTATACAATAATTATATTGAAGTATTTGATCAGCGTTTTATTAGCCCGATAGCAGATAACGGGGATGTTTTCTATCATTATCGGCTGACAGATACACAATATCTTTCGGGCAAGAGATTGTTACACCTTTTATTCACCCCTAAACATAAAGGAGAAAATACTTTTGATGGAGAATGCTGGATTCATGACAGCACTTATGCCGTTCAAAAAATGATTTTGCATCTTTCCAAAGAGGCAAATGTGAATTTTGTGAATTATTACACGTTAATACAGGAGTACAGATTTCACAATGATAGTATTTGGTTTTTAAGCAAGGATAAACTGGTTGTTGATTTCAGACCTATTGGAAAGGAAAAGTTTGGAGTTATTGCCAAAAAAACAACTACATATAAGGATCCTAAAATAAATAGCGGCATTGTGTGGGAGCAGGTGAGAAAGAATAAAGTGCAGGATGAAGTGATTCTGCTTCCTGCAGCAGGCGATCAGGATGAAGGATACTGGAAGAACACACGCCATGAATCGCTTAATAAAAATGAGAAGGCTATTTATTCAATGATAGATACCTTAGAAAAGATGCCTCTCTTTAAAACCTATAAGAATACCATAGAGTTTTTAGCAACCGGCTATAAATCATTTGGCAAATTTGAATACGGGCCCTGGTTTAATGCGCTAAGTGTAAATGCTATTGAAGGATTCAGAATGCGTCTGGATATGGGTACGAGCAGTAAGTTTAGCAAAAAATGGAAGCTCTCTGGTTATGCTGCTTACGGGACATTGGATCGTGAGTGGAAAGGCCGTGCGGAAGTACTACATCTGATCAATAAATCACCGCGCACCAGCGTCTATGCGAGCTTTGTTAACGATTATGATAATGGGCAGGTATATTATGATGAAGTAGGCATGGATAATGTTTTTACTTTAGCTGCCCGTAAAGCACAAATACCGATTAAATTTTTACGTGTTCAACAAGAGAAATTTGAATTCTTTAAAGAAACAGCTACAGGTTTTTCATTTGAACTTCAGGGCACACGAAAACAATTCAATCCTGTTCGGGCTTTACCAGACCCCAAAATTTATCAACGCCAGGATAGCAGCAGCGGTCTCATTAATACGGAGGTATCACTAAAAATAAGGTTTGCTTATCTGGAAAGATTTCTGGAAGGAAATTTTTATCGTACCAGTTTGGGGAGCCCCTATCCAATCAGTGAAATCAAGTACTCCAAAGGTCTTTCGGGTATACTCGGCGGCGGATATGATTATCATAAACTAAGTATTTCAATCCACGATTATCAGAAGGTAGCACATTACGGCGAGTTGTATTATAACATATATGCAGGTAAGATTTGGGGAACATTACCCTTCCCAATTTTAGAGGTACACCCGGGGAATGAAATTTATTACTATAACAAATATGCTTTTAATCTAATGAATCGATTTGAGTATCTGAGTGATGAATATGCAGGTGTTAATGTTGAGCATAATATAGGTACGGGTATTTTCAGGTTATTTGGCCCGAGCAGAAAGTTAAAGCTCAGACAATTTTGGAATGCCAAATTGCTATTGGGCAATTTGAGTAATCAAAATCAGCAATTCAATCAATTCGGAACCATTTTTGATCAGGGTCATCAGTTTCAGTCGTTAAACGGAAAGACCTATTTAGAGTTGGGTACTGGGGTTAATAATATCCTGAAGTTTATACGTGTGGATCTAGTATGGAGGTTACTACCGCTTCCTTTCCCCAAGGAATTATATAAGCAATTCGGAATATTCGGGAGCTTTCGCTTACAGTTCTAAGATTTTACAGGAGCTTTTTTAATAAACAACTACTTTAACATTCATCAGGTTTCTGATAGTGGTTGCAATACTCTCTGCATCCAGGCCAATTTCTCTGTATAATTCTTTGGGTGTGCCATGCTCTACCAGTCTGTCAGGTATACCCATTATGGTGACTTTTGAAGTGTAACCATGTTCTGCCATAAATTCCAGAACTGCAGAACCAAATCCGCCTTTAATGGTTCCATCTTCTACTGTAACGATCTTTTCAAATTTTTTACATATTTCATGAAGCAACATTTCATCCAGTGGTTTGGCAAATCGCATATCATAATGTGCCGGATTTATACCATCATTTTTTAAATCACGTATGGCAGCAGATACAAAAATTCCCGGATGGCCAAATGAAAGTATGGCAACACCTTCCCCATCTTTTAATTTTCTGCCGGTACCTATTTTAATTTCTTTCATCTCGGTCCTCCATTCAGGCATAACGCCTTCTCCTCTGGGATATCTAATGACAATAGGCAATTGGTGCGTGTCTAACTGGGCTGTATACATCATATTACGCAATTCTGCCTCATTCATCGGTGCAGCCACGATCATATTAGGAATACAGCGCATGTATGCAATATCATAACAGCCATGGTGCGTGGGACCGTCTTCCCCTACAAGACCTGCACGATCCAAACAGAAGATCACAGGTAATTTTTGTATGGCCACATCATGTACCACCATGTCGTAAGCTCTTTGCATGAAGGAGGAATATATGTTGCAGAACACTTTCATGCCCTGGGTAGCCATTCCGGCGCTTAACGTAACTGCATGTTGCTCACAAATCCCTACATCAAATGCTCTGTCGGGCATTTTTTCCATCATATACTTCAAAGAAGATCCGCTCGGCATAGCAGGGGTGATACCAATAATCTTTTGATTTTTTTCGGCCAGTTCAATAATGGTATGACCAAATACATCCTGATACTTGGGCGGCTGTGGAAGCTCAAATTTTTTCTTATGTATTTCTCCCGTTACCTTATCGAACAATCCGGGCGCATGCCATTTTGTTTGATCTTTTTCTGCCAGTGCATATCCTTTCCCTTTGGTGGTAATGATGTGTAGCAGTTTAGGCCCGGGTATTTGTTTGAGATCCTTTAGTGTGTCTACCAGCTTGGTAATATTATGACCGTCAATCGGACCAAAATAGCGCAGCTTCAATGCTTCAAAGAGATTACTGCTTTTATTGACAAAACCTTTTATACTATGCTCCAGCTTGCTGGCCATCTCACGGGAAAAGTTTTTGCCAATGGGCAGCTTGCCCAGTGCATTCCAAACATCATCCTTAATTCGGTTATAAGTAGGCGAAGTGGAGATATCGGTCAGGTATTCTTTAAGTGCACCTACATTCGGATCAATGCTCATGCAGTTGTCGTTCAGGATGATCAGTACATCGCTGTCGGCTACCCCTGCATGGTTCATCGCTTCAAAAGCCAAACCTGCCGTCATGGCACCATCTCCAATAACAGCAACTGATTTTCTGTTTTCGTTCTTCATTTTAGCCGCCATCGCCATCCCCAATGCAGCGGATATAGATGTTGAAGAATGGCCTACTCCAAAAGTATCATATTCGCTTTCACTTCTTTTCGGGAAACCACTGATACCTTCATATTTTCTGTTGGTATGAAATTCATCTCTTCTTCCTGTAAGAATTTTATGGCCGTATGCCTGATGGCCCACGTCCCAAATCAATTGGTCATAGGGCGTATTGAAAACATAGTGCAGCGCTACGGTCAATTCTACAAC
>JBKDRQ010000061.1:0-2712 GCA_046341135.1 Bacteroidota bacterium | reverse complement strand
TTCTTCTTTTAATTTGAGGATTTCCTTGGCCACATCGGTAGCACACCTGGCACCGTTGGGATCCTGAAAATTGGCATAAAATTCGGGCAAATAGATGTAGCCGATTTTGTTTCCGTTTTTGGTTTTAATAAGGGCGCTTTTTGCATAGGTTTCATCAATATTAATTTTCTCTCTGATAAGGCTTATAACTTTTATACTTCCGTCAGTCTTTTTAATGGTTAATCGTACTTCTGTTCCTTTCTTTCCTCTTATTATCCTAACAGCATCTTCTACGGCAAAACCGGTTAAATCCTGCGGTTCCTGATTCTCCTGTCCTACTTTCAGGATGAGATCTCCTATACTAATCTCTCCGGATTTCTGAGCCGGGCTTCCGGTTATGATTGTCGCAATTTTGATATTCCCTTCCTCCTCCTGGAGGGAAGCTCCAATACCATAAAATTCCCCGCTCATTTGCTCATCAAAAGATCTTTTTTCAACGGGTGGATAATAATTGGTATGAGGATCCATTATTTCTGAAATATCATTAACCATCCAGTGAAAACGATCATCATCCTTAAATCTGTTTTTGAATCTTTCAAATATTCTGTTGTAAGTTTTTTCAACTTTACCCCTGGCTTCTTTTTCCAATTCAATATTTGATTTTACTACAGTCCCTGCCGAATCTGTCTTTTTTTGCTGTTGCTCTATAAGATCAACATAACGGTCCAGTACAGCATATTTTAGTTTTACTCTCCATAATTCTTTTCTTGCTGCTTCGTTGTTGGGATAGCTGGCATTTTCACTTCTTTCTTTATACTGCTCCTGGATATTAAAATCATAAGCATCCTTCAGCAATACTTTATATAATTCCGCTACTTCTGCAACTCTTTTTTTGTAGATTTCATTTATGACATAAAAAGATTCAAGCTTGTCTCCTTTTATTTCATCGTCTATTTTCGTCTCTATTTTCTTGAATTTTTCAATATCTGAGTTCAAAAAATAAATTTTTTCAGGATCTAATGTAGTTAGATACTTTTTGAAGACTTCTTTTGAGAAATTATCATCAATTTTTTTCGGAGCAAAGTGGCCTTCTTCCAGCATCTCACCCACCAGCTGTAGAATTTGTTCGTATTTGTTTTGAGGATCTTTTTGCGTGGAGGAAGAATGTACGGCATAAAAAACACCTCCACCCAGGACCAGGATTAAAATGATGAACAGCTTCTTTTTGCTAAACATGTAACAAGTTATTTATATCAGAAAGCCTTAAAATTAACAAGATTTCACATTGGAATTTAACAAATTATGTAATATTCAATTTTTAACTGAATTTTAATTCGATCTTAGCTTTGATCAGATTATTTGTATGTAATGAGACGATCCATCATATATCTTTTTTTTCTATTGCCTTGCATCAGCAACTCCGCCTCATCTTATCCTCCTGTAATTAATTATAAAATCGGTAATCGTTCAGCTTTTTATACTGATTTAGAAAAGATGCCTGTTTTATTACTCAAATATGCAATTATATTGGATACCATTGTGGAAGCACTTGAGCATGAAGATTTATATTCTTTTATTGATGAGTGGATGGGAGTTAAATATCAGTATGGAGGTAATAGTATGTCAGGAATTGATTGCTCGTCTTTTGCTAATACGCTTTACGAAAAGATATATAAAACTACACTTCCAAGAACTTCCGCAGAACAATTCCTGTTCACGAGCCCAATCCTTGTTGAAGATTTGACAGAAGGCGATTTGTTGTTTTTTAAAACGGGAGGAAGTACAATTTCTCATGTTGGTGTTTATCTTGGTAATGGAAGATTTGTACATGCCAGCACTATGAAGGGGGTTACCATAGATCGTCTTGATTTTCCTTATTATAAAAAAACTTTAGTGGGTGCCGGTAGAATAGTACATAATTAATCTGTTACCAGCCCACTTGCTCTCCCCACTTCCCAAATCCAAAATATTTATTCAGAGGCAAATTAATACCCAGCTGATTTAGCCCAGTAGTATTCTGCATATATGTCCGCGCGTATCTGATCTGAAATTTTGGAAAAATGGCACCAACTCCCAGAGAAAAACCAACAAGACCACTGGGCACATTATAAATTCTTAATTCTCTTCTGCGTAAAAAATTATAACCTGCATTTACTTCAATGTATTTGCCGATATTGATTTGTGTTGAAAAAATAAAATGCTGAAACAGCTTATCAAATGTGAATTTTTTATTCTTTGCATTCGTTGATCCGATACTATTGTTGAACAAAGTATCATCATACAGAATATCAAACCGATGTAAGTGATGTGCCGTAAGTGAAAACTGTATGGGTGCTTTTTCAAGTTTTTTTGAAATGCCAAATATGACATCAAAAGGCAACTCCTCTGTTTGTCCGTTTTGATAAGGTTTTAATATTGCACCCATGTTCATGGCGACCAGACTCATCTGTAATAAATTAACAGAATCTTTGTATAAGACTCCCACATCGGTAGCGAAAGCCGAAGAACGAACGGTTCCATAATTTGAATTAATAAATTTTAGAGTAGCCCCATATGTCCATTTTTCAAGATATTTTCTGCTGGCACTTACCTGAAAAGAAAAATCACGCGGCCTTATTGTCCCCATAATATTACCCGCTGCATCTGTTTCGATGGTATTACCATAATTAATATAATTAATACCAAACGAAAAATTTGTCTTAAGTGTTGGATGGGTATAAGCCTGTATTAGGC
>JBKDRQ010000060.1:0-2529 GCA_046341135.1 Bacteroidota bacterium | reverse complement strand
GCATCTTTGAACCTCCGGATAAAGTGAATATGCAGGATGAGATAGAACTCATTAAATCAAAAGAGTTTCTGGTAAAAACAGTTGAGAATCTCGGACTAAACAATTATTATATTGAACATGGCAGTGTGCGTAGTTCTGAAGTGTTCAGATCTTTACCCTTTAGCATAGAGCCTGTAAAAATTATAGACAGTAATATGTCTTACAAGCTTGATGTGCAATTTTTGGAAGGGAAATCTTTTCTATTAGGAAAGGAAATAAAACCTAGGTTGGCTTTCAGTAATATTGAAAAGGATGGATCTATATTCCGAGTTATTACATCCGAAGAAATAGACAATAGTCTGGCTGGCAGAAAATTTACTTATCGGTGGATTCCCTCAAAAGAAATGGCTGGACAAATAACTGGAGGTTTGACGGTTGCGCAGGTGACCGCAAAATCAAATGTGCTGAGCTTTAACTATCAAACCTATAATACTGAAAAGGGATTGGCCATTCTAAACCAGATCATGCGTGATTATGACGAATACAGCATGGGGGAGAAGGGTAGAATTTCTATCAATTCATTAAAGTTTATTAACGACAGGCTATTCAAAATCGAAAAAGAATTAGCAGATGTGGAGGGCGGTCTGATGGATTATATGAAGTCCAATCAGTTTGTTGATATGCAAAAGCAGTCAGATTATTATTTCACAAAAATCAATACAACCGATGATAATCTGAGATCACAGGAAGTACAGCTGAAGGTTATTTCATTATTGGATGAATATATTAGTGATAAAAAAAATGCGTTCAGTCTAACGCCTACCAATTTGGGTATTGCCGATCCTACGCTGAATTATTTAATAACTGAATATAATCGTTTGATCATCAAAAGAGAGAGTGACTTAAGAGTCAGCAAATCGGTAAACCCTCTCATAGTTTCGATTGAGCAGGAAATTGAAAAAACAAGAACATCAATATTAGAAAATCTTCGAAATATTCGTTCCGGCTATAACTTATCAAAAAATGAATTGGAGCGTCAAAAAGGAATGATGCGAACGGAGATGTTTAATCTACCTGAGAAAGAAGGACAGATACGGGAGATTAAGCGTCAGCAAATGATTAAAAATGATTTATATAACTATTTACTGCAGAAGAGGGAAGAAACGGGTATACAGCTAGCGTCTATCGTTTCTAATTCAAAAGTATTTACAGAAGCTGAAGGTGGAATGATCCCTATACTTCCTAAAAGACAAGGAACTTATACGCTTGCATTATTTTTTGGAGTACTCGTTCCGATAATTATCATTTTTATTCGCGATATAATGAATGATAAAGTCACAGTGAAAGGAGATATTATCAGACAAACCAGAATGCCTGTCATCGGCGAGCTAGGGCATAATGATAAGCCAAAAACCTTGGTGGTGATGAAAAATAGCAGAACTATTTTGTCTGAACAATTCAGGGTAATCCGATCTAATATAAGCAGCTATCTCAATCGAGATCACTCTACCGTAATTTTGATTACATCTTCCTTTAGCGGGGAAGGGAAATCTTTTGCGGCTACTAATTTAGCTTCTTCTATTGCACTTACGGGGAAAAAGGTTGCGCTTTTGGAATTTGACCTTAGAAAACCTAAAATCCTCACCGGACTTAGCATGACGAGGACTATTGGGATTACCCATTTTGTGATTGGAAAGGCGTCTTTTGAAGAACTCCCTGTACGAGTTCCTGATACAGAGAATTTATTTGTAATTGGTTGTGGCCCCACGCCTCCAAATCCATCAGAAATGCTTCTTGATCCCAAGGTCAAAGAATTATTTGAAAATTTGAGAGCTAAATTTGATGTTGTTATTTTGGATACTGCACCCATAGGTTTGGTAAGTGATTCTTTCACACTTGCACCTTTTGCTGATGTTACCATGTTTATGGTACGTCAGCGTTATACTTTCAAAAAACAATTACAAATGCTGGAAGAGTTATATACTCAACGCAAGTTTAACGATCCACATATTATTGTCAATGATATAAGCGTAGAGGGGTATAATAGTTATTATGGATACGGCGGTTATGGGTACGGTTACGGATACGGCTATGGTTATGGTTATGGTTATTATGATATTGAAGCCACTAAAAAGAAATGGTATCACAATTTTTTCTTTAGGATGATAGGATTAAAGTAATATGTGTCGAATTGCTGGTATATTTAATCCATCTGACCCTCAACTTTCAGAGCATATAATTCTGATGCGAGATGCTATGCGGCATGGTGGACCGGATGGGGCAGGTATTTTTATTGACGCCAATTACCCTTTAGCTTTGGGACATCGCCGTCTTTCCTTGATTGATCTTTCTGTAAAAGGCCATCAGCCAATGTACGACTCTGATGCAGCAATTACAATTATTTTTAATGGAGAGATTTATAATTATCAGGAATTAAGAGTAACATTAAAAAGTTATGGTCATCTTTTCAAAACGGAAACAGATACAGAAGTAATCATTAAAGCATACTTACAATGGGGTGATTCAGCGTTTGAGTTACTAAATGGAATG
>JBKDRQ010000059.1:0-6821 GCA_046341135.1 Bacteroidota bacterium | reverse complement strand
TCCCATGATCCATAATCGCTACGCGGTCGCAAAGATACTCGGCTTCATCCATGTAATGCGTAGTAATTACAATAGTGGTGCCTGAAGAACGAATCAATCTGATCAGTTGCCACAAATTTCTTCTTGCTTGCGGATCCAGTCCGGTTGTCGGCTCATCCAGGAAAATAATTTTAGGCTCGTGTATGAGGGTAGTCGCAATGCTGAAACGCTGTTTTTGTCCACCGCTCAGTGCTTTGTATTTTGCTTTTGCTTTCTCCTCCAGCTGTACTTTTTTCAGCAGTTCAATAGGGTCCACTTCCCGATTATACAAACCTGCAAATAACTGGATCAATTCTTTCAGATTGAGGTTGGGATAATACCCCGAACTCTGCAATTGTACGCCTATAATTTTTTTTATTTCTGAAGGATCTTTATCTAAATCAAAGCCGCCTATCATCACCTTGCCCGATGTTTTAGGACGGAGCGTTTCCATTATTTCAAGCGTGGTAGATTTACCCGCACCATTCGGACCGAGCAAGCCGAAAATTTCGCCTTCCTTCACCTCAAAGCTGATACCATTGACGGCAGAAAGATTACCATAATTCTTTACAAGTTTTTCAACAAATATGATGGAATTGCTCATTGAGCAACGAAAATAAATAAAGAAAGCGAAAATAGAATCGGGTAATTACTCTTGGGTTTAGACCTTTGACTTTTGACCTTCTTCTGTAATATACCCATCCAATTCATCCATCATATCCTTGCTGCCGATAAACATAGGCACACGCTGATGTAAGGTGGTGGGTTCAATTTCCAGAATACGTTCCTTCCCATTGGTAGCCCTTCCGCCGGCAACTTCCATGATAAAAGCAAAGGGATTGCATTCATAGGCCAATCTTAATTTACCATTAGGCTTATCGGTAGTTCCGGGATACATGAAAATACCTCCCTTATTTAAACCACGGTGCACATCAGCCACCATGCTTCCGATATAACGCTGCGTGTATGGGCCTCCATTCGTCTTGTCTTTTTTCTGACAGGCCGTAATATATTCCTGTACTCCTTTTTCATAACGGAAGAAATTACCATGATTAACAGAATAGATATTCCCGGAAGTCGGGCATTTCATATCGGGATGACTAAGACAAAACTCGCCGATGGAAGGATCTAGTGTAAAACCATTAACGCCTCTTCTTGTTGCATACACCAGCATCGTACTGCTTCCATATACAATGTAACCGGCTGCCACCTGCTGGATACCTTTTTGAAGAAAGTCTTTTTCATTGCAGGGGCTACCTTTTTCGCTCAATCTGCGATAAACACCAAATATGGTCCCAATAGAAATATTCACATCAATGTTTCCGCTTCCATCCAGCGGATCAAACATGACTACATATTTAGAGTTATTGCTTATTTCATCATCAAAAATCACCACATCATCCAACTCTTCACTGGCAATACCCGCACAACTGACGCCGTGCTGCAGTACTTTCATAAACTGATTATTGGCGAAAATGTCGAGCTTTTTTACATCCTCTCCCTGCACATTGATACTGCCATAATCACCTAGTATATCTACCAGGCCGGCTTTATTCACTTCTACATTTACACGTTTGGCCGCTAGGCCTAAGTCGCGCAAAAGACTGCTAAGTTCACCGGTGGCATGAGGAAAATTGCGAAGCTGCTGAATGGTAAATTCATCCAGTGTAAGGATCTTTCTGTTAAAATTCATACGATTTTGTTATGACAAGCAAAGCAAAAATAAGGATATCAATCTTAGCTTACAAGTGTTTGTTTGGATTTAGAGACTAAGCTTCCTTAAAAGTAAAATATTTCTGAGAGAAGAAGGAAAAGGCTACAACAATTGCAGTAGTCAAAATTTTTGCAGCAATAGCAGCAAAGGCAAAAGTTTCAATAAATACTTTCAGAAAAAAATAGTTGAGCAAAATGGCTCCCAGCACTACTACCATGTATTTGGGAAGTTGTTCTCTTTTTCTGCTCTCGGTATTTTCAAAAACAACATAACGGCTGAGAAAAAAGACAATCGGAAATGTGATGCAGAATGAAAGTAAAAATTCAGCAATATGGGGTGTTAGCGTAAGCATAGGGAAGCTTACCAGTTTGCCATTAAAAATATATTCATATCCAACATAAAACAGGGATATATCAAGCAGCGTATTGCCTCCGCCGCAAGCTGCATATCGAAAAGTCTGAAGAGGAAATACTCTCCGGAAAGGTGGATAAAACCAATCAATACACCCATGAATAAATGCAACAGTTCTTGTAATGAACATGACGCAAAGATACTTGCCGACGGCAATATATTATGAGCAAAATGAACATTTGAATATATTACCGAAATGCTCTGCTGCTTAGTACCTTTGCCAAGAACAAATCTTATTGAATGCAGATGGAGCAAAAAGAGTGGTATAAACATTGGTTCAACTCCCCCTATTATCATTTACTTTATGAAGACAGAAATGAAATGGAAGCTGCAATATTCATTGATCTGCTTTTACAGCATTTAAAACCTAAAGACAGGTCCTTGATGCTGGATATTGCCTGCGGCAAAGGGAGACACAGCCTGCAACTGGCAAAAAAAGGATATCAGGTAACAGGAATAGATATTAGTCCGGAAAGCATAAAAGCAGCCCAATTACAAGCCGGCGAATCTGCAGAATTCTTCATACACGATATGCGTGTACCTTTTCGGGTAAATTATTATGATTATGCGTTCAATTTCTTTACCAGCTTTGGGTACTTCGATACAGAAAGAGAACATATTAATGCTATCCACAATATGATGCTTTCCCTCAAAAGAAACGGAATACTGGTGATAGACTATTTGAATCCCGAATACATCATCCAACATCTTGAATCGACTTCAGAAGTGCAGCATGGCCATATTCATTTTTTAATTGAGAGAAAATATGATGATGCGTTTTTTTATAAAACAATTACTGTTAAAGATCCTCAACAGGATAAGCCCCTAATCTTCACTGAAAAAGTAGCAAAATTCAATTTGGATACTTTTGAAAAAATGTTTAAGATAAACGGCTTATCAACTATAGAGGTATTGGGCGATTATCAATTAACCAGTTTTGATCCCTTATCCTCTCCCCGCATGATCATGATCGCTAAAAAACAAGCTATATTGGTATAATTCAGGAATAAATTTTATTTTTATCATTGCATGCTTCAGCAAATCATACAGGCCGACCGTTACCTATTTGAACGCATCAATCAGCAATGGACCCATCCATTACTGGATGCACTAATGCCTTTTTTTCGCAATCAGTTTACCTGGGTACCTGTATATTTTTTCTTACTGATTTTTGGTTATTTCAATTTTCGCAAAAATCTACTCCCCTGGATAGGTTTTTTCCTGCTCACCTTCGCGCTTACCGACATGATCAGCTCACAAATTTTTAAGGAATATATTCAAAGGCCACGTCCCTGCTGGGACAATTTTACATCCTCCCATGTACGCATGCTTATCCCCTGCTCCCATGCCTACAGCTTTGTATCTTCCCATGCTGCCAACCATTTTGGAATGGCTGTCTTCATTTTTGGGACTCTTAGAAGTTTCTTTACAAAATATTTATGGATAGTTTTCATCTGGGCAATACTGGTAAGCATGGCCCAGGTGTATGTTGGCGCGCACTTCCCCGGAGACATTTTAGGAGGTTGTATACTTGGCCTGATTCTTGGCAATTTCACTAAGAAAATATTCAATAAACACTTTAATATTGAACTCCCCTCTGACAAAACTTAGCCCTGAATATATTTTTATAGTATCTTAGTCGCAAGAACGCGCACGATCTTTCATAAAATCTTTCCTTTGCGTTCCCAACTGAATGACTGAAATTTTTATACTTACGGGACTGATTATTCTTAACGGATTATTTGCCCTTGCTGAAATAACATTAGTCTCCGCACGTAAAACAAGATTAGAGTTACAAGCAAAAGCGGGCAGCCGAAAAGCGAAAGCAGCGCTTCATCTTTCAGAAAATCCCGAAATCTTTCTTTCTTCCGTCCAAATAGGCATCACGCTGATTTCTATATTTACCGGATTATACTCGGGAGAAAAATTCAGCGAAGATCTGACCCCGGTTCTGATGAACATAACATTCATTCAGCCTTACGCAAATACGGTATCTACGACCTTAATAGTAATTGGGGTGACTTTATTATCCATCATTCTGGGAGAATTAATTCCTAAAAAAATCGGGTTAATCAATGCAGAAAGGATAGCCGTTGCCGTTGCACTGCCCATGCTGTATTTCTCAAAACTCGTACATCCACTGGTATGGATGCTGAATGCATGCACCAGTATATTCTTTAAAGTATTCAGGCTGAAACATGCTCCAGACAATCAGGTAACGGAAGAAGAAATCAAAGCCATTATCAGTGAAGGGACGGAACAAGGCACCATAGAAGAAGCTGAGCAGGAAATCATAGAAAGGGTATTTCATCTCGGAGACAGAAATATTTCCTCACTGATGACGCACAGAAATGACATTATCTGGTTTAACCTGACCGACCGCGAGGAAGACATCAGAGAAAAAATTATTGAAAACACCCACTCGGTTTATCCAATTTGCGAGGGAGATCTGGATGAAATTAAAGGAATCGTTTCCATAAAAGATTTATATATAACAGATGACTTTACCCAATTTAAAGATTTGATGAAGCCAGCATTATTTGTCCCGGAAAATAATTCTGCTTATCAGGTTCTGGAAAAATTCAAGGAACAAAAAATACATTGCTGTTTCATTGTAGATGAATATGGTAGCGTGCAGGGAATGATTACCCTCAATGATATTCTGGAAGCCATTGTAGGTGATATGCCGGAGCCTGAATCGGATGAATATGCAATTTTACAAAGAGAAGACGGATCCTATCTTGTAGATGCTCAGATTCCTTTTTATAACTTCCTGTCCTTTTTTGAAAGAACAGAATGGATGAATGAAGGCGAACAGGAATTCAATACACTGGCCGGTTTTATTTTACATACGCTTGAACGAATCCCCAAAACCGGAGATCAATTTGAATGGAAAGAATTCAAGCTTGAAATTATTGACATGGACGGACATCGGATTGATAAAATATTAGTCTCGCGTATCAATAGTTAAATCGACTTCCTTTTTAAGGCTGCTATATATATTAGCGAGCTGCATTTATTGCGCATAAAAATTGCCTGTAAATTAGAAATAGCTGCAATTAGCAACCCCCTGATAATATTTCCCTTCTTGTATTTTTCACTCAGCATACTCACATAAAAACTGTCAAACCACATTGGTTTTATTTGGACGATATCCAACCCATGCTGCTCCAGTAGTTTTTTCATCGTTACGGGAGTAAAGTGATACAGATGACGAGGTACATCATAAGCAGCCCAGTATTTACCATAATAACGGGCATCAAAGCTCTCATGATTGGGTACCGCAATAAATACTCTCCCATCTGTATCCAAAATATTTTTAATCTTAGTAAGCAAATCATGCAGCTGATGAACATGCTCCAATACATGCCATAGTGTAACCGCCGTATAGCTTTTCTCTGAAAAATTATTCAGCTCACTCATAGGATAAACAGAAGCAAGATATAGTTCATTAGCCCTTTTTCTGGCAGATGCCTCGGGCTCAATGCCAATTGAATTCCATCCGGCATTTTCCATAGCATGAACAAATGCGCCTGTGCCTGCACCTATATCCAGATGGTGCCCAACAATCTTACCGGTATACTTACTCACCATTTTGGCCTTTTGCTGAAGCGTAATTTTTCTAACCCTATGATATAGATTGGATATTAAACCTTTTTTTGTTTCGGTATGTGAAATATATTCTTCTGCCTTATAATAAGGAGCTATATTTTCTTCCGAAGGCGCATCTGCGGTAAATTTGAAGGAGCAATTGCCACAAGTATAAATAGCAAAATCTTCACCTGTAATGGAATAATCCTGCAGGTTTAAAAAGAGACTGGCTTGAGAAGAACCACACAAAGGACAAACTTCAATATCTGTTTTTTTATTACCACGCTCATTCATCAGATAACAATTTTATGTAGGTTTCAGGAACAGATTTTAACTCTAACTTAAACTGTTGCTGATGCTTTTCCATCATATCATTATTTATCAGCATCAGATAAAATATCAGCAGCAAAGAAAAAGCAATAACGATATAAGGCCAATAATTTATTTGAACTTTATTCTTACTATTACTTAAAAGAGTTGCCAGGCCTTCTCCTTCATACGTACGATCTCCAATCAGCACTTTATGTTCCGGATTTGCCCTGATCACTTTATCTGCCTGGACAAATACTTCTCCCAAAAAACTGAATTTATTGGCACGAAATGTATATTGGCCGTTTTCATCTCTTTCAAACACCCCTATATTTCCCCATGTCAAAGAGTTACCTTCAATCAGGTATCCCTTAATTTTTTCAGTATAATCCTTTAATAGATCAGTGGCCTCGTCAGCGCTAGTATTTAAATGTAATTCCAGCCATTGAGCTATATGATGTAGCTCTCCTTCTCCGGCTACATATTCAACGGAATAATCCGATGGATAAATTTTCTTATCAACTCTGTTTAACAGAGCCGACTGCCTTTTGATGGCCAGCATCCCTAATCCGGGTAAAGGTAATATGTGAAACTGAAATAGATATTGTGATAGCAAGCGCAGCATGTTACAATATTATTTAATCCCTTCGAAGTTAAGCCTTATTCCACCAACTATTTGTATTCCCACAACGGGATATTGATACCAGCGTTGATAGGCCTGATTAAAAATATTATTTAACTGAAGCCAGGCCGTAAAGATCTTACTAAACCTGACGTC
>JBKDRQ010000058.1:0-3819 GCA_046341135.1 Bacteroidota bacterium | reverse complement strand
CCTACAATCATACCAATACCGGCAGAAAAAAATCCCCATTTATAATCTACTTTTTCCGCTAATGTACCGCAAACAAGTGGCGAGAAAAATGCACCGAGATTAATGCCCATGTAAAAGATAGAGAAAGCGGAATCAACACGTTTATCTCCCTGCGGGTAAAGTTGGTTCACCATAGTGGAAATATTCGGTTTGAAAAAACCATTTCCGATTACTAAACTCAACAACCCCAAAAAGAAAAGAATCTTTGCCAGATCCGTTCCCAGCATTGAGGCGCTACCAAAAAGAAGAAACTGTCCGATAGCCATCAATATTCCTCCTACAAAAATAGAACGTCGATTACCCCAGTAGCGATCAGAAATATACCCGCCAATAAGTGGTGTTAAATAAACCAGGCCGGTATAATTACCATACAAACCAGAAGCAAATTCAGAATCAAACAGCAGTGCCTTTGTCATGAAAAGCATTAGAATGGCGCGCATACCGTAATAACTGAAACGTTCCCACATTTCAGTAAAAAACAATACATATAGTCCCTTAGGATGACCAGTGTTGGAAGCATCGTTCATGTTGAATAGTTTTAGTCAGTAATAGTGCCGAAAATAGGAAATAAAAATAAGTTTGCGAACGAAGATTTAATTTCGCTGGCGAATTGATCAAAGTCTTTTAATATGAAATGCCCATAGCGAACATTCGACAGCTACTGTGATGAATATTTAGGGCATAACATATGGCAAATAAAAAAAATTAAAACATACATATGAATGTTTTACTGTTAGGCTCGGGTGGACGCGAACATGCGCTGGCATGGAAAATCAAACAAAGTCCGCTTTGTACATCCCTTTTCATTGCCCCGGGCAATGCCGGCACTTCCCAATGTGGTACCAACGTATCGATGAGGATAGATGGTGATTTTGAAAAGATGGAAGCATTTTGCAGAAAAGAAAATATACATATCGTGGTGGTGGGCCCGGAAGATCCGTTGGTGAAAGGCGTGTATGATTATTTTACAGCGGCTCATGCAAAACAATCATTCGGTGAAAAATGGTTAGGGGTGATTGGCCCATCTGCTGCTGCTGCTCAGCTCGAAGGAAGCAAAGCTTTTGCCAAAACCTTCATGCAAAAAAGAAATATCCCTACAGCTGCCTATCGTGAGTTTAATGCAGATACTGTGGAAGAAGCTAAGAAATATATTGCATCACAACCGCTGCCAATCGTATTAAAAGCAGATGGACTGGCTGCAGGGAAAGGCGTGATTATTGCACAAACCCACGAAGAAGCCTTAAGCGAGATCGAGCAAATGCTTACCCATGCGAAGTTTGGTGCTGCTAGTGCAAAAGTGGTGGTGGAAGCTTTTTTATCTGGCATTGAACTGAGCGTATTTGTGCTGACCGATGGGAAAGATTATGTTATTCTACCAGAAGCAAAAGATTACAAAAGAATTGGCGAAGGCGATTCGGGTCTGAATACCGGCGGAATGGGGGCTGTGAGTCCGGTGCCATTTGCAGATGCCACCTTCATGCAAAAAGTAGAAGAGCGAATTATAAAACCCACCATCATTGGATTGCAGGAAGATGGACTGGAGTATAAAGGATTTGTTTTTTTCGGACTGATCAAAGTGGGCGAAGATCCTTATGTGATCGAATATAATTGCAGAATGGGCGACCCTGAAACAGAAGTAGTGATGCCCCGCCTGAAAAATGACCTGCTCACTTTGTTTGAAGCACTCTCAAAAGGGAATTTGAAGGAAATAAAGATAACACATGATCCTCGCTGTGCCGTAACCATGATGGCCGTGAGCGGAGGGTATCCGGGAGATTACAAGAAAGGTTTCTTAATGAATATTCAGGCTCCTACCTCGGCAGACACGCATATTTTTCATGCCGGCACTAAAGCAGAAGGAGATCAAATTTTAACCAATGGCGGTCGGGTAATTACAGCTACCTCCTTTGGCAATACAATCAAAGAAGCGGCACAAAAATCATCGGCAGCACTGTCTGGAATTAGCTTTGAAGGCATGTATTTCCGAAGAGATATCGGGTATGAGTTTTAAGTCAAAGGACAAAAGGCAAAACCTAAAACTGCTCATTTTTCTACACCATGACAACCACGACAACTTTTCTTCTCGCTTAAGGCGTGAAGAAAATGACAACCCGACAACTGTTTTTGCTTTGTTAATTCCAATTATTTCTCTCACCTTTGCCTACATTGGAATTCAATAAAATTCCTTGATTTTTACAATGGGACTTTTCAACTTTTTTACACAAGATATTGCTATCGATCTGGGCACAGCAAACACGCTGATTATTCATAATGACGAAATTGTAGTAAATGAGCCTTCTATTGTGGCGCTCGATCGGAATAATCCCAAGCAAGTGTTGGCCGTAGGTAAGAAGGCGTTAATGATGCATGAAAAAACGCATGAAAGCATTCGCACGGTGCGTCCGTTGAAAGACGGGGTAATTGCCGACTTTAATGCGGCTGAATTAATGATCCGCGAGCTCATTAAACTGGTATATCCAAAAAAACCTTTGTTCCCACCAAAGTGGAGAATGATGATCTGTATCCCCAGCAGTATTACGGAAGTGGAAAAAAGAGCGGTGCGTGACAGTGCTGAACAAGCCGGTGCTCAGGAAGTATATCTCATTCATGAACCGATGGCAGCTGCACTGGGTATTGGTATTGATGTAGAAGAGCCGGTAGGAAATATGATCGTAGATATAGGCGGTGGTACCACCGGTATTACGGTTATTGCATTGGCAGGTATTGTATGTGATCAGAGTATCCGTATTGCGGGCGATGAGTTTACGGCAGATATCATGGAAGCTTTACGTCGCTATCATAGCTTATTGATCGGAGAACGTACAGCCGAGCAGATCAAAATTCAGATAGGCTCTGCCATGAAAGAATTGGATAATCCGCCGGATGATTTGCCAGTAAACGGACGCGATCTGGTAACAGGTATCCCCAAACAAATCATGGTCAGTTATCAGGAAATCGCAGAAGCATTAGATAAAAGTATTTTCAAAATAGAAGAAGCAATACTAAAGGCACTGGAGATTACCCCCCCCGAACTGGCTTCAGACATCTATCGGAGAGGTATTTATATAACAGGGGGAGGGTCGTTACTCCGTGGATTGGATAAGCGACTCCAGCAAAAAATTAAATTGCCTGTACATATCGCTGACGACCCATTAAAAAGTGTTGTAAGAGGTACGGGTATCGCTCTAAAAAATTATAATCGCTATCCGTTTGTAATGCGCAACTAATGGTTGTAGCGTTGACGAAAAAATAATAAACCCCCGATCTGTGCGGAATCTTTTCGCTTTTATTCGACGCTATGCAATTTTACTCCTTTTCCTTTTTCTGGAGATAATAAGTTTATCGCTGCTCGTTCAGTACAATCGCTTTCACCAGTCTGTTTATATGGATATAGCAGGGGAATGGACAGGTAAGGCAGAAGAAAAAGTTCAAAATCTAAGAATTTATTTCACCTTAAAAGAAGAAAACGAGGCATTAAAAAGAAGGGTAAATGAACTACAGAGTCAGTTAAAGGAAAACTATCAGGTTCCTGATACAAGCGCAGCTACAATTTCTTCTGATACCATTAAAACAGATACCATTTATGAATATCGTAAATATCTCTACCGAGAAGCTACTGTAGTGAACAATAGCATACATCTGCCCAATAATTTCATTACCCTTCATCGCGGACGTTTACAAAATATTCGGCCGGGCATGGTTGTGATTGGTCCGCAAGGTGTAATTGGATTAGTGCTTGTTGTCAGCAATAATTTTGGGACTGTTGTTTGTATGCTGCAT
>JBKDRQ010000057.1:0-2832 GCA_046341135.1 Bacteroidota bacterium | reverse complement strand
TAATTAGATCTTAGCTCAACAGATACATTACTATGAATATTACTTTCCTTCACATCTCTTCTTATGTTCTGTGTTGTCATAAAACTACCATTTGCAGAGACCCTTATTTTCCCGGGATAATAACCGGTATAGGCAGGATTGACCAGCATTGGAGAAGATTCGTATAGGGCGAACTTAGGATTCTGCCCAAAAGCAGTAAATCCTACCAGTAAAGCCAAACATGTACTAAACCTGTATTTGTTCATATTGATTGTAAAGGCTTTGCGAAAATAATTTTTTTTTCTTACTCTTTTGTTATTTTTCTACAAGGTTTTCTGTGGGTCGGTATTCCGGTACTACCCGACGGATGATTTCCTTTACCTGATCTTTTTCAGGCACCACTTCAAAACTACCCAATTCCTCAATCAGGTTTGTCATTTCCTCCAGACTATACCGCTTGACTTTCCCTATCATAATCTTCTTGTGATGGGTCTGTTTAACCTGCTCCTGATCGGCAAAAAGATCCTCATAGAGCTTCTCCCCTGGTCGAATACCGGTAAAAGTAATGGGAATATCTACCCCCGGCACCAGTCCGGCCAGACGGATCATGTTCATAGCCAAATCATAAATTTTTACCGGCTCACCCATATCAAAAATAAAGACCTCGCCCCCCTGCCCCATCAATCCGGCCTCTACTACCAGCTGCGCTGCTTCAGGAATCGTCATGAAATACCGTTGCATCTCCGGATGCGTAATGGTTACCGGTCCACCACTCTGTATTTGATTCTGAAACAGTGGTACTACCGATCCATTTGACCCCAACACATTCCCAAAACGGGTGATTATGTACTCTGTAGTGGGATATAATTCCTGCAAAGATTGAGTAGCCATTTCCGCCATGCGCTTACTCGCACCCATAATACTCGTGGGATTGATGGCTTTATCGGTTGAAACCAATACAAATTTTTCTGCCCCGAATTTACCGGCCAGATTCGCCGTAATCCAGGTTCCAATAACATTGGCCTGCAATGCCTCATGCGGAAATGCTTCAATGATGGGCACATGTTTATAGGCAGCTGCATGAAATACAAAATCAGGATGATATTGCTCAAATACCGCCTGCATCGCTTTCTTATTGCGCACATCTGCCAACACCTGCACAATCCTTACTGACTTTTGCGCTCGTTTCAACTCCTGATCCAGTTCATATAAGGGCGTTTCTGCAATATCCACACAAATAATCCTTTCTGCTTCCTGATCCACCAAACGACGAACCAGTTCACTACCAATAGAACCCGCAGCACCGGTTACCATGATTACTTTATTGGCCAGCTGACGCATAACGTCCTCATTTTGCAGATTGATGGGCTCCCTATTGAGGAGATCATGAATATTTACCTGCTTGATGGTATTCAGATTGAAATGCGAATCAAACCACTGCTCCAGCGCCGGCAGCTCACGAATGCGAATATTAAAGATGATGGTATCATTCAAAAACTTAGACTTACGCACCGGATCTAGTGTTTTCGTGGCAATAATGATATCGGTCACGCCTAACCGAACAATCGTCTTGCGCAAATCATCTGAAGCACTGAACACCTCATATCCCTCAATAATTTTTCCCACTTTACTGTCATCATCATCCAGAAATCCCATAATACGAAATCCCGACTCAGGGTGACTGCTAATGGATTTTTTTAAGGTAAGACCAAGTTCTGCTGCACCAAAAATCAATAATCGCTTATCCTGATTTTTATTTCTGTTCTTTTTATAATACTCAAACAAATAGCTAACCAAAATTCGGCTGGTCAACACATAGAAAGTGGTAATAAAATAGCTGAGTACCCATACAGAGTCTGAGAATTGATGCTTCTGTTCTAAAATAAAATTAAACAAACTGCTGATCAAGTGTACGAAAGCCAGCACGACGATAATCTGCACATAATCGCGCACATGAAAATGGCGAATCACCCTACGCTGTATTTTAAAGAAATACCATAGTGAATACGCAATAGCAAGGTGAATACTTACTCTTATAAGCATGGTCTCCGTTGGAATCTCTTCTATGCGCAGGATGCGATAGTTTAACAAAATGGCCGACAGAAAGCCCATAGCGATGAGAAATACATCTCCTGCCAGTACAATCTTCGCCGGTGTTAAACGCAAACGCTTATTTCCCTTCATGCCAACATTTTTTAACTAAGGATACAACTAAATCCCGCTCTTCGTCCGTCATAGAGCTTCCGCTAGGCAGACATAATCCCGTGTCAAATAATTTTTGAGAAACACCATTATCAAACTTCAATGCATCTTTGAAAACAGGTTGCAGATGCATGGGTTTCCATAATGGTCTTGACTCAATATTATGCGATTCCAGCAGTAAGCGAATTTTATCGGGCGTAATGCCTCCGGATTTTTCAGGGTCAATCAGTATAGTAGTTAACCAACGGTTAGAATACAATCCCTCAGGTTCAGAGAGAAAAGATATACCGGGTAAGTTAGCTAAATTTTTCTGATAATAGTCAAAATGTTCACGTCGTTTTGCCACACGTTGAGACAAAACCATCATTTGTCCGCGACCAATACCTGCCGTCACATTACTCATGCGATAGTTGAAGCCAATCTTTTCATGTTCATAATGGGGAAATGGTTCTTTCGCCTGCGTGGAAAGAAAGCGAGCTTCTTTCACCCATGATGCATTATGACTCACCATCGCACCACCTCCGCTTGTTGTGATGATTTTATTTCCATTGAAACTAAGAATACCAATATCGCCAAGACCTGCACAGGGTTGTCCGAAATAAGAAGACCCCAATGCCTCTGCCGCATCTTCAATTATGGGTACATTATATT
>JBKDRQ010000056.1:0-3021 GCA_046341135.1 Bacteroidota bacterium | reverse complement strand
GTATTAATATGCCTTGTGACCCTTTTCCTGCAGATACAATGCCAACAACATCATAGCCACCCTTCGATTTTATAAAAACAGGACCTCCGGAATTACCAGGATCAAATGATCTGCCAGAAATATTTATAAAACCTGTTTTATTTGTGCCTCCTTGTGAAACCTCAAAAGTTGAATACATAGGTTCTACTCCATTTTCATTCACTCCAAGACCAAAAGGGAAACCCAATGTACACAAATTTGTTCCTACGGATAAATTATTGGATAATTGATTATTAATGATAAGGGCCCCAGAACTGCTTGTTGGAGCAACAGCCCAATCAGAATAGTATGGCGCCTTTGTAATTAAATATTCATCCCCATCCTCGCTTGTTCCTTTGTATTTATTATCATATTTATCATCAAAATGAAAATTATCTGAATTGAATTGAAATGTTGTTCCATCAGAAGATTCCGCTTTATAGGTTGCGGTAATTTTACCTCCTATTGATACAAATTTGTTGGCAGAAATCAATGCTTCAGGATCATTTGAATCATAAAAAAACCAAGGAGCTATAACATGTCTTGCCGTAACAAAACGGCCATCATTCAGAAGAAATCCAGTACCTGTCCCAAAGCCTCCTTGAGTTTCATAAGTCTCCCCATTATATTGAAGCACAATTTTTATTGGAGAGACATAAAATACTGAAGGGTATAATTGATTTATATCGGATGGACTAGGTAGGAAAGACCCTTCTGCTACCTTTGACGTAGAAATAGGAATTTGCGAAAATTTTATTTTTAGATCTGATATCAGCTTTTCCTTCTTTGCAAGTCTTTTATTTAATGTATCAATCTCAGCTTGAGTCGCAGCTTTTAGATTCTCGATTTTTAATTTAGTTGCCACAATTTCATCACTTTGTTTTTTATATAGATTATCCAGAATATTATACTTATAACCAAAAACACCTATACACAAAAAAAGTATGAGTGCCAAAACAGCAATAGCTGTCTTATAAGGCCTTAAAGCCTGTTCGCGGAATAAATTCAACCTCCGCGTTAAAGGTATAGAGCTGGTGTAATTATTTGCCGGCACAATAAAACCGATAACGGGCCCGCCATAAGACAAAGTCAACTCATCGCCACTTGTCAAATACCATTTATCCGCAACCGGCTTATCGTTTATTAATGTAGGATTTGTTTTGGATAAATGTTTTACATAATAATTGTTTCCATCGCGCACAATGGCACAATGGATACCGCTTACTGTTCTGCAGTCTTCTCCGAACCTTACCTGGCATTTCGGATTGCGGCCTATTTCTACATAATCAACAATGATTTGTTTTGATGTAGACGCTTTATGCAATTGCGTATTATTTTTAAATTCGAGCACATAAAAGGTTTTGCCTTTACCGCTTAATGATTTAAATCCTGCGCCAATGGTGTTTGAAAAACTACGCCTGGCAGATATTTTGTTTGTCTCCATGATGCTTTTTTTAGTGATTATTATTTATTCAAAACTTTTAAAGTTGTATCTCCCATGGTAATAACATCATTAATTTTTAATTCTACACCGGCATCCGAAACTTCCACTCCATTCACATAGGTTCCGTTTTTGGACCTTACCCATGAAGAATTTCCTGTGATGTTGATCCATTGCCCGTCTCTGATATACCATTTATCGGGTGCGTGTTTTTCTATGGTGGCATGATGTCTTGAAATGTAACAAAGGTTGTCGTCTTTAATCATGATATGATTGTTTACGCCACCATCTCTTCGACCAATCGTAAGCAAGCCTGAGTTCCGCTCTTTCAGCAGTTCTCCGATCATATAATTTTTATTATGCTCCTCTCCTTGCATTACCAGTAATGATAAACGATGACTGATGATGGGTATGAATGAATCTTTTTCAACATTACCCAGTATTTCAATGATTTCCTGAACATTGGAAAATCTTTTTCTATAGTCAGGCTGCAAACAACCTTCCATTATTTTTTGCCATACGGGAGATAAGTCCTTTCTGTAATCACTCAATAATTTCCATCTGCCTTTATGAACACGTGCTATATAGTCGGCTAGGTCTGCTTCACCGGATATTTTCCCAAAAGGCAAACTTCCTGTCAGCAGCTCAAACATGGTTACGCCAAAGGAAAAAATATCATTGGCTGGAAGCTTGGTTACTACCCTGTTGGTTGGCTTGATCTGTTCCGGAGGCATATACGGATATGAACCAAATCTTTCTTTTGGATGACCCAGAAAATCGGTAGAGGTAAGACGAACATCTAAATTCAAATGGCCGGCAATACCAAAGTCGGTAAGTCTTGCTCTGCCTTGCTCATCAATTAATATATTCTGAGGCTTAAGATCACGGTGTATTTTACCATTTTGATGTAAATGTTTGAGACCCGTTAAAATATCTAAAGCTATTTTATTGGCATACGTCTCGTTTACTGATGTTCCGGCTTTTTTTCCCAAACTGCCATTGGAACAATAGTACATTGTAAAATAGGGGTTGCCTTTTATAACCCCTTTCTCATATGATTCGACCAAACCAGGAGAGAGTATTTTGGCGGTTTCAAATTCCAGATCAAATCTTTGAGCAATGTATGATCTGGCATTTATGGGATAGAGATCATAAAGCCGCAACAACTTTAATGCAAAGATTTTACCATTTTCATCTGTAACTTTATAAACTGTTCCAAAAGTGCCTTCTCCTAAAACAGATTTTACAATAAATCGATCAATACTTTCACCTTCAGCTGGTGCAACTTTCCATGGAACTGACAGACTCATATAATTTCATTTTCTTTCTGTCAGTAATTACTCAAAAATAAATTTCGTATCCCCCAGCAATATAATATCGCCTTTATTCAATTTCGTCAGACTTCCAGGTCTTACAAAAGTTGTCTGCTTCTCGCTTTTGTCAATAATATACCATTCCCCATTTTCCAGCACTATTTCAGCCTGCTCTTTAGAATTGATCTTCATATTGTATTTTAAGGTGTTTTCTCTTTTGAGAACAACGCTACACACATCGTATTCGTT
>JBKDRQ010000055.1:0-5854 GCA_046341135.1 Bacteroidota bacterium | reverse complement strand
ATTATTCATTGTTCACCCCAACACCTACACCTACTACTGGAATGCAGCACCCGAAGACATTCTTAAAAAAATGCATGATTATCATACATCATTCTGGAATGAACGAAGACAGGCAAAAGCTCAAGAATTAGGCTTAACGAGCTTGCAGGCCACTACCCTTGCATCGATAGTAGAAGAAGAAACATTAGTGGATGAAGAAAAACCGGTTATCGCCAGAGTATATCTTAACCGGCTTGCCAAAGGGATGCCCCTGGGAGCTGATCCTACGGTAAAATTTGCCACCGGCGATTTTTCATTAAGAAGAATCATGCTAAAGCATATTAAAGCAACAGCGCAATCTCCTTACAACACTTACATAAATAAAGGCCTGCCACCCGGACCTATATGCACTCCGCAAGATGCAACGATAGACGCAGTACTGAATCCTGACGATAATGATTATTTGTTTTTTTGTGCTGCTCCCGGATATAACGGAACACACAAATTTGCGGTAAACGACAAAGAGCATCTCGAAAATGCACGCATCTACCAGCAATGGCTGAATAATGAAGGTATCCGATAATAAAATTTAAATTACCTTAGATAAGCCCAATGCTGCAAAAGAAAAAAAAAATACATCACCCATTACTCAAAAAAATCATCCGTATAGGAAAGAATATTGTATTACCCGGCTTTGAAGGAGTACCCCTGTATGATGTAATTGTATTTTTTATCAAAAAGGTGCAGACGGTTGGATTGAACGAGAGAGCAGCAGCCATATCCTTTAATTTCATTATGGCCATTCCTCCCGCCTGTCTGTTTTTATTTTCACTGGTTCCCCTGATGCCCTGGGCAGATGATTTCTCTATGGAAATAATGCGTGTGGTAAATGATATCACGCCCAATCAGGAAGCAAGAAGAGCCGTAAAAGATTTTTTGGATGACTTTTTTGGCAGACCCCGAAACAGTCTGCTTTCCTTTGGTTTTCTGATTGCCATCTTTTATTCCTCCAGTGCTATGCTTGGTATCATCCATAGCTTCAACAGGTCCATACACGAAAAAGAGGCAAAAGGTTTTTTTGTATATCGGTGGAAAGCGATCAAGCTCACATTTATTATTATGATTTTATTTGTTGCCAGCATGCTGATATTGATGACACAGGGCACCATGTTTCAATGGATAATGGATCTTTTACACATCAGTGATAATTTTACCAAAATCATCATTCAATTATTAAGATGGATCGTTATTATCAGTTTATTCTTTTACAGCATCGCATTTATATATCGGCATGCACCGATGGTAGAAAAAAAATGGAAACTGATCTCTCCCGGATCCATAGTCGCCTGTACTTTACTGATCCTGCTCACATATTTATTTTCAGCATGGATTAACCAATTTGGCGGGTATAACAAAATTTATGGATCCATTGGCACTTTAATGATGATTATGGTATTGATCTACATGAACAGCTTAATACTGCTTATCGGATTTGAACTGAATGTCAGCATCAAATCGCTGAAAATACACGCTGCAGAAAGAAGGGATTAATCTTCCTGATTCAGGCTCCATTTTTCATATAAGGAATCATATATAGCACCGGGCAATCTTTTTTCTGAATAATGTCCGGCTGATTCTTTTTGCCTGTAAGCCTCGTAGAGACTTACGGCACAGGCAACAGAAATATTGAGTGAACGAATCATACCAACTTGTGGAATAATGAAATTCCCATCTGCCAATGCTCTGATTTCCTCACTCACCCCTGCATGTTCATTACCAAATACCAGTGCAATACTTTGCGCGAAATTGATTGTATATAAGGATACGGCATCGCTGCTAAGATGGGTAGTATATATATGCTGATATTTTTTGCGCAGTTCCTGAAAGCATAAACCCGCATCATCGAACTGATGTACCGTTAACCATTTCGCTGCACTTGAAGAACTTCTGGCTCCCCACTTTTTATGCCGCGGTATTTTGGTATTGAGCACATACATCTCCTGAATCCCTACCGCATCACAGGTACGCATGACAGCAGAAATATTATGCGGATCAAATACATTTTCAAGTACAACAGTGAGGTCGGGCTGGCGATGCCGGAGCACAAATTCTATGCGTTCTTTTCTTTCAGGAGTCATATAAAAGGCAAATATATTGAGGATTCCATGGAAGGAATAAACACAATCATAAGACCTAACAAATGTTTGTAATTTATAAAATATCAAACATAATTAATTTTATATTAATCAGTTTTCAAATATTAAATATATTTATTAGATATTTTATTGAATTTAATTATTTTATTTAGAATATATGAATTAAAATTTAAATATAGATTAAAATTATCGAATTACATTTGCATCAATCAATGAAGTTCTTTTATAAAAAAGGTTTATCTTTTTAATAATCACCTTGCGTTTTTATTAAACACAAGTTCCTTTTTTCTCATATATTTATTTGCGGTTTAATCTTATTCGAATCGCAAATTTTGGTCGTAATCGATTGTTTGCTAAGAACCCTTTCATTCCTGAAGGGGTTTATTTTTTATGGCCAATCCCACACGAAATTCATTACTAAAACTGACGATAGTCATCAGCCCGAACAGAACGACCTTCTACCTTTCGGTATTAAAAAATAATTATGTCTTTGTCAAAGATTGGAAGCTCCTTATGCATCCTGATATTCCTAAATACCGGCTGCACCTCTACCAAAATGAACAGTACCTGGAAAGACCCCTCCTATCAGAAAAATTCTTTTAAAAATATCATTGTTATAGGACTCATGGAAGGCAAAAAAAGAAAAAGTCTCCGCCTTTCTTTTGAAGAACATGCAGTTACTGATTTAAAGGAAGCTGGATATACAGCCGCCGCTTCATCTGATATTTATGGGCTGAAAAGTTTTGAGGGGAAATCAGAGGACGAAATGATCCAGACACTAAAAAAAGACGGGTACGATGCAGCTATCACCATCACACTACTGGATGTCACCAAAGAAGAGAGTTATGTACGCGGACATGTAGATTTTTGGCCGGGTGGTATTTACTATAGTCGCTTCGGAAGATATTATTCCTACTGGTATAATCGGGTGTATACACCGGGATATTATGTTACCAATACGACGTATCTTATAGAGGGAAATATGTTTGATCTAAATAAAGACAAAATTATTTTTACCTCACAGACTGAAACAATTGATCCGGCTTCAATCGATAATATGGCACACAAAATCAGCCGTGCACTCATTCGATCCATGCAGGAAAAAGATATCCTGTAATCAATAATTTTCTGAAAAATAAAATTAATGTTTATCAAATTGTTAGCTAAAACTGAACACAGTTAAAAAATTATTTCCATGGGTTACATTTACAAACACCCCTGTATTAATCAGTGGAATGATCGATTGAATTTGCCCTGTCATTAACACTAAAACAATAAACGATGATTCAAAAAACCTACTACAAAACGAAAGATTACTGCAAAGTAAAATTCTCCTTAGATCATGAAGCAGCAAATTCAGTTGAAATCTTCGGACTGAATAACGACTGGGAACAATCAATCATATTGAAAAGAAAAAAAGACGGCAGTTTCAGTACGGAAGTAAATCTCCCCAGAGATACGCGTCATGAGTTTAAGTACCTGGTAGATGAATCCAACTGGGTAAACGAGCCTGAAGCCGATACAGAAGTACCAAATCCTTTCGGAGGCACCAACAGTGTTATAACGCTTTAATTAGGTCTCTGAGGATTTTTTGCCGACAGCCTGCAGTGAATTGGTAGACTTTTCAGTAAATTTACATTCAATGATGTCTGCTCAAACACAAGAACTCACCGAAGTATTGTCCGAAACGGGCATTGCATCTCCTTCTTCACTCATTGTGTGGAATGACGATGTAAATACATTCGACTGGGTCATTGAGACGCTTATGGAGATCTGCGACCATTCCCGCGAGCAGGCTGAACAATGCGCCTGGTTCATTCATACCAAAGGGAAATATGCGGTTAAAAACGGCTCTGCAGATATATTAAAACCTATGTGTGAGGCCATCGTGGAAAGAGGCATTAATGCCACCATAGAAAACGTGCCGGTATAAATATCAGCTCCCAAGCTCCTTGTGTTGCTCTGGAATGATAACATCCGTAAATCCTTTTCGCATCAATCGCTGCTGAAACGCTTGTTGTACTTCATACTCTCCATGAACTAAAAATAATTTCTGTACCTGCTTAGTATCCTGGCAGGCCAGCCACTGGCTCATATCTTCATAATCTCCATGCGCACTCATACTTCTGATCTGTCCGATCTCCGCATGCACTTCCCTTTCCACTCCAAAAATGCGCACTTCCTTTCTCCCCTGCAGCAGCTTACCACCTAATGATCTCGGCTCGCAATAACCCGTTAACAAAATTGTATTTCTGCTATTTTCAATATTGTTATTGATATGATGCTTCACCCGACCTGCATCTGCCATACCACTTGCGCTAATAATTACGTAAGGCCCCCTTTTGAAATTCAGCAACTTCGATTCTTCCACAGTCTTTATAAAATGAAGTCCTTTAAATGCAAAGGGATCGGTATCTGTTTGTAATACTTTTTGAATACGATTATTAAAGTAAGACGGATAGCTTTTAACAATATGTGTAGCTTCCATACTCAGCGGACTATCCACATAATAATCCAGATCAGGCAACCTTCTCTCCAATTCCAATTGATTCAAATCATACAACAACTCCTGTGTTCTCCCTACGCTGAAAGCCGGTATGATCAACTTACCTTTTTTCTCCAGACAGGCTTTTATGATCCAGTTGAGTAATTGATCGGGTGTTGAAACAGCCGTATCATGCAAACTATTCCCATAGGTTGATTCCATAATAATGATATCTGCTTGCGGAAATTCCTGCGGTGATTTTAAGATCACGTCTCTATAACGGCCAAGGTCACCCGAAAAAGTAATATTCCGCTGTTTCCCATTTTCCTTTATACGCAAATGCACACAGGCGCTGCCAATAATATGACCGGCATCTGTAAACAAAAACTCTATACCCTCTTCCAGCTTAAACCAACTGCCATATTCAACTTCGATGAATCTATTGGTGCAATTTTGCGCATCTTCGATGGTATATAATGGCTTCAGCAATGGCAAACCCATCGCTCTTCTTCTTTTGTTTTCGTATTTGATATCATCTTCCTGAATTTCTGCACTATCTTCCAGTAGTACTTTCGTGAGTTGTGCTGTTGCAGGCGTACAATAAATCTTTCCTTTATATCCATCTTTCACCAGCTTGGGTATCAGTCCGCTATGATCAATATGAGCATGACTTAAAATAAGATAATCAATTTGCTCCGGATTGAATCCCCATTCCCTCTTCAATACGTCGGTATCTTTCCCCATTCCCTGAAACAAACCACAGTCTAATAAAATTCGTTTCCCATTTTTTAGGGTGATGAGATGTTTACTGCCTGTAACTGTTCTGGCTGCGCCGTGAAAGGAGAATTTCATTTTAATTAGTTTAAATTTTAAAATTGATTTTATAAGTCAAAAGGCAAAACCAAAAAGTAACCCCGACAACTTGACAACAATGACAACTTCTTCCCCTCACTCCTCTCCTTTCACATTTACTGGCGCAGGTCTCTAGACCTGTGACAAAATATTACTCATCCTTAAAGTTTTATTGTTACTTTCTTTGTCATTGCTACAAAGAAAGTAACCAAAGAAAAATCTAGGCAAACCCGATCGCTCCGCGCGTTCTGCCTGGCCAGCGCCACACATTTCGTATATACATGGAACTCTTTGCGATCTTTGCCTCTTTGCAGCTTTGCGTGAAATCATCAATTATCAAAAGGATTAATTCTTGATTTAATAGTCTTCAAATTTTATTTTT
>JBKDRQ010000054.1:0-6463 GCA_046341135.1 Bacteroidota bacterium | reverse complement strand
ACGTTGAGGTTGTGTGCCCGTGACTACCCATTGGAAAGTAGTAGTATTAAATGTTGATTTCTCATAACAGGCAGTTATAGGTTGAGGAGGTTGTGTGCCCGTGACTACCCATTGGCATGTAGTAGTATTAAAAGTCGCTGTTTCATAACAGGCTGTAGCAGGACGTGGAGATTGTGTGCCCGTGACTACCCATTGGCAAGTCGTAGTATTAAATGTTGCTGTCTCATAACAGGCTGTAGCAGGACGTGGAGGTTGCGTGCCCATAACTACCCATTGGCAGGTTGTAGTATTAAATGTCGCCGTTTCATAACAGGCTGTAGCAGGACGTGGAGGTTGTGTGCCCGTGACTACCCATTGGCAGGTAGTGGCATTGATAGTAGCCGTCTCGTAACAGGCAAGGCCTGTTGGTGCTGGAGGCAATGGATTAACGGTAATCGTACCCGTAGCACTCACCGTACCACAGCCTCCCGTAAGCGGTATGAGATAGTTAAAGGTTCCAGCGACAGTAGGTGTGCCACTGATCCTAATTGTATTGGATGACCAGGTAGCAGACACACCTGTAGGCAATCCATTGGCACCACCAATCCCACTATTTGATATTCCGGTTGCACCTGTTGTTATATGTGTGACAGCAGGAGTGATTGTTGTATTGATACAAATAGAGGGAGATGAGGAAGCTGGACCAGCAGTATTTAAAACGGGAGGGCTGGTTATTGTAACAATATTATTAGAAACACAACCGCTGGCGCTGGTAACGGTGATATTATAAGTGCCAGGTATCAAATTTGTGATGCTATATGTTCCCCCATTACTCAAAATCTCATTACCGTCAGGATTACCGGATGCTGTACCGCTCCAACTTACGTTATATCCTGGCGTTCCTGTTGTTGCAGTAACTAATATGGAACCCGTCGATATGGCACAAGTTGGCTGTGTAGGTGTTACTGTTGATGTACAGGAACCCACAATATTTGTTCCCGTTAGCGTATACTGACACTCGGCATCGAGATTGCCATCCATAACGAGGTAAAATACCTCTGAACCGGTGAAAGTTGAACCTGATGTGGGAGTAAAGGTTGCCGTAAAACCAGTTGAAGTAGTATTGCTCCAGGCAATATTGGCTTTACCCCCGGCAGCATTAGTAGGTCCTGCTGAGGAATTCCCACCGCAGTTAGCCCCATCACCATAACAGCCTTCTGATGTGAGTGCACCACAAGTTCCGGAAAAAATACCAAGCTGAAAACCACATCCGCCTCCGGTACAATTCATATTTGATCCTGTAATGGTAAATGATGTCGCACCTGCTATTGGCGTAAATTTAGTCCATTGTGTATTCTCCAGAGTAACAGCACAAAATCCTGCCGGAGCAGGGTCAGAGGTTGAGCCTCCATCATTACTTCCTGTATAAACACAATCTCCTCCGTTAAAAAATGTAGCTGTCCCACTTAATGTATTTGCTCCGGCACACTCGTTGTCTGCCGCGGATGTTGAACCTGTCATACAAACAGTGAAAGTGGATTGATTATCGCTCATAATTTGTAAAACATACTGTACCCCTGGTGTAAGCAGATATGTACCGGAGTTATTATTCCCACTGATGGTAAAAGGTCTTCCTGTCCCTACATTTTCAAGACAACCAAATGATAAAGTAGAACTACAATCAGCATTGCGGATCCTATATTGCCATGTACCTCCATTGATAATATTCGAAAAATTAAATTGAACACATCCAGGAGGAGCCGTAAATGCGATAAAAGAAGACGGATGATTCCCTCCATTGCATCCTGTAATAAAACCGCCATCACTGCCCAGAGTAGTTTGCGTTATACAATTATTAATGCTTATAGGGGTAAAGGGAGGGCATTGAGCATATGAAAAATAATCTGATAGAAATGCCCCCAGAAAGAAAAGAACGCATAATATTTTATTGATCAATCTTCTCAAATATCTTCTTTAATGATTGGAATTAATAAAATTATGTTTTTTTCAAGAAAGCTCATGCCAACTAACAAACTAAGTAATGGTAAATCAAAAAATATGCAGCTAATTTTATTACCTGTATAAGGCAATCATGGAATATTGGCACCTTTTGATAAATATTTTTTGCTTTTACACATTTTACTTTTGGAAGCTATTGCATAAAAAAGGATTCAGCATCCAATATATCAAAGCAATAAACGGATCAGCGATCAGATTCAAATAAAATTATACAGCATATTTATTACCCTCCCGTTCAAAAAATCTAAAAAACATAGACTTATTAATCATGAGTACTCGCTAGGTTTTCTTTACTGCACACGAACGATGTATCTTATGGTACGCTGATCACCCTGAAAACGATAAATATAAGAGGCTCCATCCTGCGGGAAAGCCCATGCATACCAGCCGTCGTTTCTGCTTGTCACACCTATTTTCGAAGCGATAAAATGATCGAGATTCCAGTCATCACTTCCAAGGCCAGATCCAAAACTTACTGTTATCATAAAATTTTTGATATCCTGTTTCCGTACTGCACGGTTCAGTTCCAAATGAACAGTTTGCAGAGTGTTGTCTGCCCAGCGCGCACTGTTATTTACGTTGTTGAAAAGCTGACTTGTTCCATCAGAATAGTTGACTGTAATACTCACATTATCATCACCGCCTCGTAAATCATCGCCACCCGTTTGAAACGTGACATATAAATGCCGGACTGAACCTTCCGGTTCATTTTCAGGATAATTAGGAATGTTGCGTGGGGGCACATGACTTCCATCGTAACGATTATTGACAAAATACGTGCGCCACGCATTGCCTGTTTCCACTTCAAAATAACATTGCCCCAAACGATCCGGAACCAGTGTGCGCATTACTCTTCCATAATTAGGATTGTAAATGAAAAGCTTCACATCTTCCGGATGAACATTGATGTCAGTATTGTACCGGCCCAGCGCATACCCTACACCCAAAACAACATGTCGGCCGGCATCTGACTGATCTTTGCCGCGCACTCCTCCTGCAAATAACCCTAACGGTTTATACTGTCCGGCATTCACTGCGTCTCTGAATTCTTTCAGGCGTCCGGTGCCGGTATTTTCAATTCCCCATCGATACAATTCACCTCCTCTGGTATTGTAAGAAACTTCCATTTCGCTCCAGCTGCTATTAACATCCCACATGGAATGATTTTGTCGCTGATAAATATACGACTGTAGTGTCGTCCTGTTGGCAGGTGTGTAGGACTGCGTCGGAGCCGGTATACCATGTCTGAAATAGTCCATTGCAGTGTAGACCATCCCGCCGCAAAGTCCACCCCAGTCAATCCCGTCTTCGCCCGAAAATGTGTTGATAAAATTAAACCCGTGCTGATTCGGAACAAAGGATGTAACACGCCTGCCATCATTGGTCCAGCGAATCAAATGCCATTTTTGAGTTGTAGCTGTATTGGTTTCTTTTACAAATCCAACAGTTGCTCCTTCTCTGTTGCGTCTGTCTGACAGATTTAAAAAATAATTGGTTTTGCTCTGTATATTATAGAAGCCATCCGGTGTATCAAAAAGTTTCCACAATTGTTTATCACTTCCATTCAATGGCGACATGATAGGTATGAAATCCTGAGTTAGGTATAAACCGCTTTCGGATTGAATTTTATAAAAACCGTTACCTGCAGGTATAAATTTCCACCACTGTTGTTTGGGTTTGTCGATGTAAGAAAATAAAAATACCGGTGAATTGGGAATCGGTTCTATTTCACGGATCGTAAGATATCTGTAATCTCTTGCAGAACGTATCAAAAATGCACCGCCCTGAATGAACAGCTCGTCTGCAGTAGCCAGTTGCCGATTAGGCATAATACTTGGGGGTTGTGCAATATATACGTTGTTATCCTGAGCTGTAACAGCCAAATGCACCAGGATCATCAGACAAGGGAAGAAAAGTTTCATGTTGAAGATTTTATATTCTAATATAGTAAAGAAGTAGCAAAGTTTACAACCATAGGAACCCCGAAAGCCATAGCATACACCATTCTACCAAATTGGTTGATATTCTATTTTGAAATTAGGGGAAAGAAATTGATTGATTTTTTCAAGTAAAACCAACGGATCTGATTGGTTCAGGCAATTATGAAATTCACGATTATGCGACCATATTCAACCGCTGCTGTGACAAAAAAAAGTCTATGACCACAATTAGTTCAACAACAGGATCTCGTCATAGAAAGATGGATGGCAAAGACAATACTTTTAAAAAATTTAATAATGAAACCGAAACAAACCTTTTCATTAGCATACATTGGTCTGCTGATGCTGATTGCATGCCTCCCGGGATATGCACAATCGAAAGTAGTACTGCCCGGAACTTTTCAAAGTGAACTTGGCTGCAGCAATTCCTGGGGTGGCGATTGGGATCCCGACTGTAATGCTACTGCTCTTTCTTACAATACTTCCAGTGGTATGTGGGAGGGTAGTTTTGAAATACCGGCAGGGTGCTGGTTCTATAAAATTGCCTATAATGGAAGCTGGGCTGAAAACTATGGTCTTTATGGATTTAGAGATGGTGCTAATATTCCGCTCTATGTTCCCGTAACCGGCATCGTTAATTTTATGTATAATCCGGTAACCCATCTTATTACATCCAGTCCTTATACATCCGGTGAGCCATGTCCCCCTTCAACGGTGGTTATTCCAGGAAGTTTTCAAAGTGAATTGGGATGTGTCGCCGATCAGGTTCCTGTTGGCGGTGATTGGGAACCCGGTTGCAACTACACACGTTTAACTTATAATGCCACAAGCGGATTATGGGAAGGCACTTTTGATATTCCTGCAGGAAACTGGGAATATAAAGTTGCGATCAATAATTCATGGGGTGAAAACTACGGACTTTACGGCATCCCAAATGGGTCGAATATTCCGCTGAATTTGTGTGCTCCCGCGCGGATAACATTTAAGTATATACATTCAACACATTTGGTGGAGCTCATTGCAGAAAGCTCGGCAATCTGCATTCAAAAATTTTATGATGCCAATGTAAATGGTTATCGTGATTACAACGAGCCGGCTTTATCGGATGTGAAATTTACCTTAAGCGGAACAGGATCCGATGTTAAATATACAGATGCCTCCGGTATGATTACTTTCAGCAATCTCCAGCCAGGTTCTTACACTGTAACTGAATCGGTTCCACCTGGCTACTACGGAACAACCTCTACTGAAAAAAATATCGAACTGAATCTTCCCACAACCATGGAATTTGGAAATGTATGCCTGGGTGCAGGTGGCTCGAAGAGTATGGGGTACTGGATGGGTAAAAACGGACAACAAACCATCAATAATCTGGGTGTTGAATACCAACTTATGGAGCTTCGATATCTGAGTCTGCGAAATACAGACGGCTCTGATTTTGATCCGTGGACTTATGCCGAAGTAAGAGAATGGATGAAAAACGCTCAGGCAATAAATATGGCTTATATGCTGAGTGCCCAGCTGGCCGCCTTGTATCTGAATCAGGCAGCCTGATTTGTAAAATGGGACGCCATTGTATACACACCGAAAATAGGTAATCTGGGAGAAGGCAATTTTAGTACAGTGTGGGATTTAATCATGATGGCAAACTACAGTCTTTATACAAACGGGTATACTCCTGCCAGACAAGCTGAAAGAGCATATCAGGAAGCATTGAAAAAAGTGCTGGATGAGTCAAACAACAATTTCAATTTTGTGCAGTCGGCACCCTGCTACATGCAAGCCGCGCCTACGATGAGATCTGCCGAAAAAATGATCGTACAGGAGAGCAGAAATATCGTCTGGCCCAACCCATCTGCCGGAGTTTTTAATCTTCGCATAACAGATATAATAGACAGTAAGGTAGAAATTAATGTGACAGATATTACCGGAAGAAGAGTGCTTTCTTTTAAAGGAACCACCAATAGGGATCTTCAGTTTGGCGAGAAGCTTAATCCGGGAATTTATTTTGTAGAAATCTGGAGGGATGGACAAAAAAATATCGAACGTATCATCAAGCAATAGTCCGACAAGAAAGAAAAAGCATGTTTACTATAAGAAGGGTTCTTTTACGGAACCCTTCTGCTTTTGGATTGAATTATTGTTATTCTATTTTCTATACGAACAAGAAACGAGATGAACCTTCTTGTTTCTTACATGTAGTAAGTTTATGCTTCGATACCTGATTCTGGCACTGATGATTGCGGGTTGCCGTAAACAAGATGAAAATACGGGTAGTATGTCTACCCCTTCTCCTGCTGTGTCGGCAAAAAGTTTTTTAGCGCTCGGCGATTCCTATACCATTGGTCAGGATGTAGCAAATACAGAACGATTTCCAGCACAAACAACGGCATGGCTGCTGCAAAGAGGAATCACTATTAACGCCCTTACCTATATTGCTACTACCGGATGGACAACCACAAATCTTCAAAATGCCATCAGCACACAAAACCCGGGTCCGCATGATGTGGTTACTTTGCTTATTG
>JBKDRQ010000053.1:0-3606 GCA_046341135.1 Bacteroidota bacterium | reverse complement strand
TGCCCAACGGTACGATAATTATTGAGGAGCTGGAGAAGTTGGCTAAAGAAACAGAACAGGCAGCGGGCTATAAGCGGGTGGTTACACCACATATTGCGAAAGAAAGCATGTATCTCACAAGCGGGCACTTACCTTACTACCAGGATAGTATGTTTCCTCCTATGGAAATAGAAGGGCAGAAGTATTACCTGAAGGCCATGAACTGTCCGCATCATCATAAAATATTTTCTGCTGAGCCTAAGAGCTATAAAGATTTACCCCTCAGGCTGGCCGAGTATGGAACCTGTTATCGTTATGAGCAAAGCGGCGAGTTATTTGGCCTGATGCGCGTACGTTGTCTACATATGAACGATGCGCATATTTATTGTACAAAGGAGCAATTTTATGAGGAGTTCAAAGCTGTGAATGAGATGTATCTTAAGTATTTCAATATTTTCGGTATCGAAAAATATGTCATGCGTTTAAGTTTGCATGAGCCCTCCAGGCTGGGTCAGAAATATGTAGATGAACCTGAGTTGTGGAAAGAAACGGAAGCGATGGTAAGGGATGTATTACAGCGTACCAATACGCCTTTTGTGGAAGTACACGATGAGGCAGCCTTTTATGGCCCCAAGATCGATGTGCAGATATGGAGTGCGATTGGCAGAGAATTTACTTTAGCTACCAATCAGGTAGATTTTGCCCAGGGCCGAAGGTTTAAGCTGGGCTTTACCAATCAGGATAATCAGGAGGAGACTCCACTGATTATTCACCGTGCACCTTTGGGTACACATGAGCGTTTTATTGGATTCTTACTGGAACATTATGCCGGTAAGTTTCCGCTTTGGCTGGCTCCTTTGCAGGTGAAGGTGTTGCCTATCAGTGATAAGTACCAGGAATATGCAAATTCTGTCGCACAGCAACTAAAAAATGCGGATATTCGTGTATCTATTGACGATCGGAATGAAAAGATCGGCAAGAAGATTCGCGATACAGAGTTGATGAAAGTGCCCTATATGCTGATTGTGGGAGAAAAAGAAATGCAGGATCAGGTAGTTTCTGTGAGAAGGCAGGGAAAAGGTGACGCTGGTACTGTTTCTGTTGAGGCCTTTATAGCTTCTGCAGTTGAAGAGATTAAAGAGAGAAAATCGTAGGAATAGATTCCATACCCCGGGAATTATTTAATAAAAAAACAACAGGATGCTTCGTGGGGGCGAAGCACAAATACTATGGCATTTCCAAATAGACCACCACGCGGCAGATTTATTCCCCGCAAAGAACCGGAGCATCGCATCAATCATCTTATCAGGGTTCCTGAAGTCAGGTTAGTAGGAGACAATGTGGAAGTAGGTGTTTATCCTACCCCCAAAGCACTTCAGATAGCCCAGGGATTGGGGCTCGACTTAGTTGAAATCTCGCCTCAGGCCGTGCCGCCGGTTTGTAAGGCTATTGATTACAATAAATTCCTTTACGAAAAGAAGCGGAAAGAGAAAGAGATGAAGGCCAAGAGTAAGACGGCCGAGCTCAAGGAAATCAGGTTTACTCCGAATACTGACGATCACGATTTTGATTTCAAAGCCAAGCACGCCGAGAACTTTCTCAAAGATGGCAATAAAGTGAAGGCATATGTACAGTTTAAAGGGAGGGCTATCCAGTTTAAAGAACGTGGAGAATTGGTGTTACTCAAATTTGCGGAGCGCTTGCAGGAGATCGGACAGGTAGAAGGGCTTCCCAAGCTCGAAGGCAAGCGTATGCTGATGATTATAACGCCCAAAACTGCCAAGAAGAAGAAGGAAGAATAAAGTTGTCAGTTAGCAGTTGTCAGTTATAGCGGTCTAACAAACCGACAACAGATAACCGCCAACCATTAACTTTTTAAGTTTTCCCTTTTGACTTTTGACTTATTTTTCTATCTTTGCGCCCCGCAGAAAATTTATCTGCGTATTGCCCAACCGGCTCCATAAGTGCATCGCCTGTGCGGTGCCGCCATAAGGGTGTCAGTAAAAGCGCATTTATTATGCCTAAGGTTAAAACAAATTCAAGTGCCAAAAAAAGATTTAAAGTAACTGGCACAGGGAAAATTACCCATCAGAAAAGTTTCAAACGCCACATTCTCACCAAAAAATCTAACAAGCGCAAGCGCGGCATGCGTATTGACGGATTGGTGGCTAAGCCCAATGTTGATTTCGTTAAGAGATTATTGCGCCTGAAATAAGGGCGTTTCCTTTCATTTAATCACACTAAAAAATTAAGATATGCCTCGTTCAGTCAATGCAGTTGCGTCAAAAGCACGCCGCAAAAGGATTCTCAAGCAAGCCAAAGGCTTTTATGGTAAAAGAAAAAATGTTTACACCGTTGCCAAAAACGTTGTAGAAAAAGGGATGACCTATAGTTATGTAGGTCGCAAACTCAAGAAAAGAGAATATCGTCAGCTCTGGATTGCCCGTATCAACGCGGCCGTTCGCGAGGAGGGATTAACTTATTCTGAATTCATTCACAAACTTAAAGTGAAGCAGATCGACCTCGACCGCAAAGTGTTGGCGGATCTGGCGATGAATGCTCCCGAAAGCTTTCAGAAACTGGTTGCCTCTGTTAAATAAGCCGGATGGGTCAAGATGTTTTATAAAAAAAAACGGATGTTCATCATCCGTTTTTTTATTTTGCATTTTATTTTTTATCAATTGAATCAAACTCAGTGAAACAATCTTCTGCCTCTTACGAAATGTCGAATACCACCTACACGGATCTGGTGAATCAGACATTCAATTTTCCCCAGGAAGGATTTGGTGTAAAAAACGGTTATCTGGAATTCAACGGGGTGGATCTGAAAGCCCTGATTGATAAATACGGTACGCCGATGAAAATATCTTATCTGCCCAAAATAGGAATGCAGATAAAAAAGGCAAAACGGATGTTTGATGCAGCGTTTAAGCGACACCGTTATGAAGGAAAATATTTCTACTGCTATTGTACCAAAAGCAGTCACTTTTCTTTTGTAGTGGAGGAAGCCTTGAAGCATGAGATTCATCTGGAAACTTCTTACGCTTATGATATTGAAATTATCAATAAGCTGTATCAGAAAAAGAAAATCAATAAAGACATACAGATTATTTGCAATGGCTACAAGCAAAAAGGCTATATCGCGCGCATAGCTAAATTACTGAATACCGGATTTAAGAATGTGACACCAATCCTCGACAATAAGGAAGAGTTGCAGCAATATAAGAAGACGGTTAAGGTTCCATTTAAGGTGGGAATCAGGGTGGCAGCGGAAGAAGAGCCTAATTTTCCTTTTTATACTTCAAGGCTGGGTATTCGTGCTAAAGATATATTGGAGTTTTATGTAGACAAAATTGAAGGGAATGAGGATCGCTTTCAGTTAAAGATGCTGCATATCTTTCTTAACAAAGGCATTAAAGATGATATTTATTACTGGAGTGAGTTAAATAAGGTAGTTAATCTGTATTGTCAGTTAAAAAAGATTTGTCCGGAATTAGATTCTATCAACATAGGCGGTGGTTTTCCCATCAAGCACTCCCTGGGCTTTGAATATGATTACCAGTTTATGATCAATGAAATTGTGGGGACCATTAAGAAGACCTGTAAAAAAGCAGGCGTACCCATGCC
>JBKDRQ010000052.1:0-3716 GCA_046341135.1 Bacteroidota bacterium | reverse complement strand
GTTCAACACAATCTGCCTGCAGGGCAACCGACACTGCTCGAGTAGAGGTTAATCCAAATCCGGTTGCCAGTCTTACTGTGCCAGCGCACGATTCGTGTGCAGACTCAAAGCTCATCCTTAAAGGAGAGGGAGGCGGTTTGTATAGCTGGTTTTATAATAATCAGGTAATATCCGGAGCTACCTCCTCTTCTCTGGCCATTAATCAAAATGGATTGTATGTTTTGCGGGTGAGTACGGATAAAGGATGTTGGGATACAGCCTCCACCAACATATCGCTTACTTTCCTCACGAAACCCAAGGCGGATTTCATTGCGCCATGGGGTTGTAAGCTGAAGCAGATTTCATTTGTGAATACCTCAGACGTTGCGCAATCGGGTTCAGTCAGGTGGAAATGGGAGTTTGGAGATGGCAACACTTCCGATCAGAAAGAACCCACCTATATTTATCAGGATAATAATATTTATAGCGTTAAGCTAACCGTAATGCCTTTGTCTTGTCCGCAAAATGAGGATGTGGTTACGAAGTTGGTGCGTATCAGTGACGGAGGTGGTAGTGGCCGCAGATATCCGACCGTTAATACCTTCAAAAATACGCCCACGGAATTATCGGCTCGCCCGGGGGCAACAAAATATTTATGGGATCCGTCGGTCGGACTGAGCAATCCAAGAATTCAGAAACCAATATTTAATGATGATCAGCAAAATGAGTATCTGATAAAAATTGTTACTCAGGAGGGTTGTGATTTGGTAGACACATTATTGGTGTTGTTATTTGAAAAGGAAGACGTGTTGGTTCCGGATGCATTTTCACCGAATGGAGATGGCGTGAATGATTATCTGGATATTTTCACTGTGGGCATCAGAGAAATAAAGTTTTGGGTATTTAACCGATGGGGACAGATTATGTTTGAAACATCAGATCCGGCTCAGCGTTGGGATGGCACTTATATGGGAAAGAAGCAACCTTTGGAAAATTATGTCTGGATAGCGGAAGCCATAACCAATAGCGGAAGGAAGATCAGGAAGCGAGGTCAAAGCATACTGATCAGGTAGGGCCTTGATTATTTAGCCTATATTTTTATTCTTCTACAAGCGAAGTAAATCTTCCTAATAAATCATTTTGAACAAATGGGTAATGACTGTATTTTTGCCGCGGAGAGATGGCAGAGCGGTCGAATGCGGCGGTCTTGAAAACCGTTGACTGTAACAGGTCCGGGGGTTCGAATCCCTCTCTCTCCGCAACCCACCAGCCAAAACCCGCAAATAATTGCGGGTTTTTAATTTTCCCCTGAACGAAGCTTGCTTCAGTGAAGTAGGGAAAAAAAAAAACAGGCAGCAAAGCTGCCAGGTTTTGGTTGAGGGGTTTAGCCCCCCCCCTCCGGTATCACGAGCGCAGCGAGTAATCCTAATTTATTTTAGCCCACATTTTTTCAGGAGAACGAGGTGTAGGAAAAGATTTGTCTCAGAATATTAATGAATAAGAGTTGCTAATTTTGGAAACTTTAAAATACCATCAAGAAAAATTATGCGAATAGTTAAAATCAGATGCATATGAAATCATATTCACTTTCTGAGATGAAGGATAGATATATAGGCAAAGCAGGTACGCCAATAAGGAACAAATATGAATATGAATTAAGTATGGATGTTTTGGGCAGGATGATTAAACAGGCAAGACAAGATTGCAACCTTACCCAGGACCAACTTGGTCAACTTGTTGGTGTTCAGAAATCAAAGATTTCAAAACTGGAAAGCAGTACCAACAGTGCAACCATTGATACCATCTTTAAAGTATTTAAAGCACTAAAAGCTGAAATCAACTTCAATGTTAAACTTGAAGAACAATTTGTTAAGCTGGCGTGAAGCGAGTAATCCCACAAATGATGTAATAGATAACACCCTATTCATCCTGGCAAAATGAAAAAATATCAGAATCATATTCCTGGATCTCTTGTTTAGTGATAATGGGCGGTACGTTTTTTGAAAAACTAAATCCTACATTATCTACGATTTTTCTCACACATTTATAACCTAGACCTATATCTCCATATTGAGTTTTGTTTCCGAGCTTAGCTGAATAATGAACTCTTTTTATTTTATCATTATCTGTATGCCTTGCCACATAAACACAATAATCATTTATTTCAATCATATATATGATTAGGCTATTGGGGTATCTTGCTTGAATCACCATTCTTATATCAGGAAAATATTCCATTACCAAACGAATATCTTTCATGCTTATGGGGAACTTCCCGCTGTTATATCTTAATCCTGTATAAAAGTTTTCAAATGCAGTGGCATATTTTTTAATGGTTCTGATTTTATTGAGTTCATCAAATGTTAATCCATACCCTCCTTCAAGATATTCCGTAATCTCTTTTAGATACTTTTCGATAATGTTTTCGAAGCTTTCGCTTTCGTCAGTAGAAATAAATGTCTTGAAATTACTAGTAATTAAAAGAAATTGTTTTTCTGTTTGCTGATAAAGTTCAGTCTGTGCGTATAAATGATTTGAAATTATTATGATAATCAAAGTAAAGATGTAAGATTTCATATGCTTGCTTTTTGATCTAAGTTATGATACAATTATTTTTAACTCATAATTTCTTTACCATATTTATATTTATAGTATAATTTATGTTTTATCCCTTTTATATATTAGGTTTAATATGCTCAACTACTTAAAGGTGTCAATTTGAAAATGAAGAATTCTTTAATTCTTTCTTCTGTTACTATTTTTATGGAGCACTTACTCCTCCACATATCCTAAATCTTTCCCATATGTATCTGGCAACTTAATTACTGCAATAAATGCCAGTATCCAAACCAGCATACCTACAATCATCAAAGATGTAGTAAGCGAAATGCCCATTGTATCTTGTATGAATATTCGTAAGGGTATCAAAAGTATTACAGCACCGCGCATTAAGTTGGTAACGGTAGCAGTGATGGTTACCCGAAGATTGGTGCCGAAGTGCTCAGAAGTTGCCGTAACAAATACCGACAAGTAGCCACATCCTAATCCGATCAATACTGAGGTGATGTAAATAGTAGATGAACAGAATAACTGATAGAAATGCAGTGCAGTAGCCATTACCGCAATGCTCATAAAAATTATAAGTACTTTCTTTCGAGTCTTGAGCAGCTGACTGATAATGCCGCTTGATAAATCACCAGTAGTTACTCCACATTGAAACAGGATAAAACAAATTCCTGTTTTTACATTAAGGATATTATGTGCTTTGGTCAATTCGGAAGATAGGGTGATCAGTAATCCTACCGAATACCAAATGGGCACACCCATCATTATACACGCGAAGAATCGAAGGGTTCTTGCCCGATTGCGAAATAAATGTATAAAAGATCCTTTGGGTTGACCGGATTTTTCTAATGACTTAAAAATATCCGTTTCCATCGCCTTCACGCGTAAAAACAGCAACAAGAAGCCAATTGCGCCTGCCGAAATAAATGCGGTTCGCCACGGAAGAAAGTCTCCTGCTAATCCCGCTGTTACCGCTCCCAGTCCTCCAAGTGTGGCGACGAATATTGTTCCGTATCCTCTTTTTTCAATACTCATACTTTCCCCTACCAAAGTGATGCCCGCACCCAATTCTCCCGCTAATCCCATTCCGGCAAAAAATCGGATCGCTGCATAACTTGTTATGTCTTTCACAAATCCATTCAGAATATTGGCTAAGGAATATACAATAATTG
>JBKDRQ010000051.1:0-2814 GCA_046341135.1 Bacteroidota bacterium | reverse complement strand
GCAGTATCTCATCCGCGACCTGTTCAAAAAAATCACCCTCTTTGATAACAGGGTACTGGAAGCAAAGACCCGAAAAGTTTCCAATGGTTATGAAACAAAGATAACAGTGCGAGCAAGTAAGATGTATGCCGATTCGGTGGGACGTGAAACGCCTGCATTGCTGGATGACTGGATTATAGTGGGATTATTATCAAAACCCGAACAAGGAAAGAAATACGGAAATCCACTTGAGATGAGAAGGTTACGGATGCGCAACAAAGAGGAAACTATTCTATTCATTACAAAAGAGAAACCCTGGCAGGCGGGTATTGATCCATACTGCTACCTTATTGACAGAGTGCCTGACGATAATTTGAAAAGCGTATCAGATCAGTACAGAGCATGGCCATATTATAAAAAGCAATTTTTGACAAGCATCCTCTCTTCTCTTTAGGTATTTTGCCTCAAAAATCAGCTATGTTCCGAATAATATTAGTGTGTTTGTATGCATTGATCTGCTTTAATACCCATGCCCAACTGCAGCGAAAAGTGCAGTTAGGGGCACGTCTTGAATATGTAACTGAAAATGGCATATCAGGTTGTAAAGTAATACAGGTTGTAAGGGGCACAAGTGTTGCCCTCAAACTCCAGGAAAAGGATTTGATTCTGAAAATCGGAGATAGCACGTTTACATCTGTAAACGCATTCATTCAGCAGTTTCTACAATATACACCCGGGCAACCGGTTCAGCTGACCATAATGCGAGCCAAAAAGAAAATGACACTTAAGGCAAAAGCAGTGGCTCGTCCGTATGAGACCGATGATAACGCGACCGTTATTTATGACGAAGCAAACTACAAAGGCGGACAGCTGCGCGTTATCATCAATAAACCTTTTAAGGAAAACAAAATGCCGGCCATGCTTTTTATTCCCGGCTATACATGCAATAGTATCGATGATTTAACGAATGATCATCCTTACAAGCGGATTGTGGATGCTTATGTAGATGCAGGGTATGTGACCCTTCGTATTGAAAAAAGCGGATTGGGTGACAGTAAAAATACACCGCCTTGTGAGAGCTGTGATCTGCTGGATGAAATTGAAAACTTTGAAGTGGGTTTAAAAAAGCTAAAGTCACTCTCCTATGTAGACACCGGTAAAATCATTATTGTGGGACACTCTATGGGAGGGATTATTGCACCGGCGCTGAGTGCAAAACATCCGGTAGCAGGTGTGATCGTTTATGGAACAACGGCAAAGTCGTGGTTCGAATATCAATTAGAAATGTATCGTGTTCAGAATGCTCTGGCAGGAATGAATCCCATTGAAGTGGAAAAATCTGTCATCGAGCAATACGATTTAAATTATCGTTATTTCGTCAAAAAAGAAAAACTCGAAGACATTGCCTCCGATCCCAAAGTCGATAGTGTTTTGCGAAGCACTTGGGAATACGATGGTAAAGGCAAAATATTCAGCAGAAACGCAGAATACTGGCGACAGATTCAGGATTATCCTCATTTGGAAAACTGGAAAAATACAACCGCAAAAGTGTTGGAGCAATTTGGTGAATCAGATTTTCAGGCTTTCTCAAAAGCCGATCATCAGCAGATTGTAAATACAGTAAATCATTTTCATCCAGGAAATGCAAGCTTGAAAACTTATCCTTTAACTGATCACTTCTTTGCAAAATCGGGCACCATGCAAGAGGCCTATAACAAATTTGCAAACAGACAAATACAACAGTTGTTTGATGAGTACAATCAAGAGGTTGGATTGTCTGCTGTTCAATGGAGCAACAATGTAATAAACAATAAAGGGGAGAAAAAAACAACAGATCAAAGCTGGAAAAAATTAAACACCATTCGTTACCCGGGCAAACAGGATGACATTACATTTATTAATGAAAAAGAAGGATGGTATGTGAATGGATATGGTAGCATTTATCATACGATAGATGGCGGTGAAAATTGGGAAAAGCAACTGGAAAAAAAAGGAACCTTCTTTCGCTGCATTGCATTTGTGGACAGCCTGAGGGGATTTGCGGGAACGGTAGGAACAGATTACTTCCCTAATGTTACCGATACCATCCCTTTGTACAGTACAACAGATGGAGGGAAAACCTGGAATCCAGTTTCGTATAAAGGTCCATATGTTAAAGGACTTTGTGCCATTGATATTGTGAAAGAGCAATTTATCAATCACGGCAAAACAGATTACAGGATTCACATTTATGCAGTGGGTCGTGTTGGTGCTCCTGCCAATATAATGATATCACACGATGGGGGCGAAACCTGGACATCCAACAGCATGAATACAGATTGCAAAATGCTATTTGATATTAAAATGCTGGATAAGCATACCGGCTTTGCCTGTGCTGCCACAGATGAAAACATTCAAAAAAGCAATGCATTGATTTTAAAAACGACTGACGGCGGCAAAACATGGAAAAAAGTGTATCAATCTGCCCGACCCTTTGAAACAACATGGAAGGCTTCTTTCCCAAATGAGCGCGTGGGATATGTTACGATACAATCTTATAATACAGATCCAAACGTAAAACAACAGCGTGTTGCCAAAACAACCGATGGTGGCGAAATATGGCAAGAGATCAACCTGGTGGAAGATGCAGGCGCAAGAGAATTTGGCATCGGGTTTATTAACGAAACCCATGGCTTTGTTGGTACGATGAATTCGGGTTACGAAACAAAAGATGGAGGTCTCAGTTGGACGCCTGTAAATTTAGGGATGGCTTGCAACAAAATCAGGATCTATAAAGATGATAACGGAAAAGTGTATGGTTATGCTATTGGAGTGGATGTAATGAAGTATTAAATG
>JBKDRQ010000050.1:0-2792 GCA_046341135.1 Bacteroidota bacterium | reverse complement strand
ATCCCTCCGCCAACTGATTGAATGAGATAAGCTGATCCTGTTTCCAATGATCATCTTTATTTAATTCCTTCCTCATCAGCTCCGCTACTCTAGGCGCACAGGCAATCGCAGCTTTGGCATCTAATATTAAGGCGCGGGTGCGGCGCAACAAAACATCCTCCAGGGTCTGCGCCATCTCATGACTCACAGCAAAAATGACTTCCGCCTCTGTGTAAGGCAAATCAGGATGCAATAAATTTCCGAAACCATCATATTGTAAATAACGTATCGCAGCTGCGTCGCTTCCGTAGTAATACAGCGGATCATTGAAATCTACCTTCTTCATCCATCCATGCAGCTTCATGGTTTCTGTCTGACATGGAGTATACGCGAGGCCCGACTGATAATGCGCTGCCAAAATCACTTCCTGCGCCATCTTACGGTAGGTTGTCCATTTGCCGCCGCTGATATTCAATAATCCACCTTTCGATTTCCATATGGTATGGTCTCTGGGCAGTAACGCTGTTTTTTTCTTTCCTGGAACTTTTACCAGTGGACGAATACCGGCAAAAACACTCTTGATATCGGATCGCTGTAAACCGGAGTGGATATATTGGTTGAAATTTCTTAGTACAAAATCAATCTCTTCTTCCAAAGGTCTCGGCTCTACAGCAGCCTCTTCAATGGGTGTATCGGTAGTACCGATAATCACACTTCCGTGAAAAGGAACGGCAAATAACACCCTGCCATCATCGGTACGCGGAATCAACAACGCATGTTCACCCGGAAAAAATTTCTTGTCCACCACCAGATGCACCCCCTGCGAAGGAGAAACCGTTTTGGGATGTGAGGCATCATCCATGCGCAACACCTCATCCACATAAGCCCCGGTGGCATTGATTACGATCGTCCCCCGCGCTTCATATCTTTCATGATTAATTGTATCCTCAATGACTACCCCCTTCACCACCTCATTTTCATGAATCAGCGATTCTACTTTACAATAATTCAATACGGTACCACCAATGCCCGATGCGGTATGCGCCAGCGTAATACACAAACGCGCGTCATCAAATTGTCCGTCATAATATACGACCCCACCACTTAATTTCTTCCCGTCCAATCCCTGTATATATTCCTGGGTTTTTGCAATAGAAAGGATTTCTGTTTTACCCAAACTCAATTTTGCCGAAAGGAAATTATAGAGCTTAAGCCCGATGCCGTAATAGTATTTTTTGTACCATTTATAGGCAGGCAATACCAGCTTGATAGGTTTCGCGATATGCGGTGCGTTTTTGAGTAATAATCCACGTTCTCTCAATGCATCACGCACCAAACGAATATTGCCCTGCTGTAAATACCGTACCCCTCCATGGATCAGTTTGGTAGATTTCCCGGAAGTGCCTTTGCCAAAATCATATTGCTCGAGCAGTAATGTTCTGTAACCCCTGGCTGCCGCATCTACAGCAGCACCTAAACCGGTAGCTCCTCCACCGATAATGATGACATCCCAGTGGCGGGTTGTTTTTAATTGCTGTAAATGTTGAGACCGGTTCAGATGAAATTAATTTATAATAGCCGCTCAAAAATACTAATTCATACACGAAATGATTCGGCTTAATTAGAATTTGAAAATATTAATTTTGGATCTTAATCAAGATCCATCATGCGACTTATTGAGGTCAACGACAAAAAAACGGCACGCGATTTTTTACAGGTTCCCGTATTGCTTTATAAAAATGACCCCAACTGGATTCGTCCGCTGGACAAAGACATTGAACATGTTTTTGACATCAAGGAAAACAAAGCCTTTCGCCACGGAGAAATTACTCGATGGATTCTTAAAGATGATGCAGGACATTTAATCGGAAGGGTCGCTGCCTTTGTAAATAAAAAATATAAAACAAAAGGAGATACCGTTCCCGTTGGCGGCATGGGCTTCTTTGAATGCATTAATGACCAAAACGCCGCCAACGTCTTATTCGAAGCATGTAAAAATTGGCTTAAAGCAAAAGGAATGGAAGCCATGGACGGCCCGATCAATTTCGGTGAAAGAGACCGCTGGTGGGGATTGCAGACAGAAGGATTTCAGCAACCGCTGTATTGCATGAATTACAATCACCCCTACTACCAAAATCTCTTTGAAACTTATGGATTTAAAAACTTCTTCAATCAATACTGTTATGCATTAAAAGTAAAAGATCGGTTACAGGAAAAATTCTATACGCGTCATGCAGCATTAAAAAAAGACCCTGATTACAAAGCAAAACATATTACCAAAAAAGAACTTGAAAAATTTGCGAGAGATTTTACCATTATCTATAACAAAGCTTGGGCCGGACACGGAGGTCTAAAGCAAATGGATGACAAACTGGTAATTAGTATGTTTAAACGGATGAAACCTGTAATGGACGAAAGGATCAGCTGGTTCGTATATTATAAAGAGGAGCCTATTGCTTTTTGGGTGAACATCGTAGACCTCAATCAGTGGTTTAAGTATTTGAACGGGCGCTTTGACTGGTGGGGTAAAATTAAATTCCTTTGGATCAAAACCTTTAAAAAAAATAAAAAATTCAATGGAATAATCTTCGGAGTCATCCCTGAATTTCAAGGGAAAGGAGTTGATGCATACATAATCTTAGAAGGCGCTAAAATTATCCAGGATCAACACATATATGAAGATTATGAATTGCAATGGATCGGAGATTTTAATCCTAAAATGATGAATATTGCTGAAAATCTGGGGACCTATATCAGCCGAAAGCTCATTACATACAGATGCCTTTTTGACAATCAAGCAGTTTTTCATCGAC
>JBKDRQ010000049.1:0-4945 GCA_046341135.1 Bacteroidota bacterium | reverse complement strand
GAGTAATACTGCCATTATCATACCCTCATCTTTTATGAACGATTTAAGCACTGGCCTTAGTCTTGGAATAATTTCAGGACTATTACTCGGAAAACCGCTTGGTATCCTGCTATTTTGCTGGCTGGCAGTAAAGTTTAAGTTGGGCGAACTATCAACAAGCATCAGCTGGATGCAATTGGGAGGCCTAGGCGTATTGGCATCTATTGGGTTTACAATGAGTATTTTTATAAGCCTACTTGCATTTGAAGATATAAGATTGCAGGACATCAGCAAAACAGCAGTGATGGCGGCATCTATTATAGCCATTGTGCTTGCTTTTAGTTGGTTTAAATGGATAGTAAAACCAACAAGAGTGTAAGAAACTATACTGTTCGCTTATTATATCTTTCTGACACAAAATTCCAATTAACAATATTCCACCATTGACGAATATACTCTGCTCTTCTGTTTTGATATGTAAGATAATATGCATGTTCCCATACGTCCAGGCATAGTAAGGGATAGCCTTTTACGGGAGAAATGTCCATAAGCGGATTGTCCTGATTGGGAGTTGAGTCAATTTTTAATTCATTCTGCTGATCGAGATATAGCCAGACCCAACCGCTGCCAAATCTGTTTAATGCGAGATCTGAAAATGATTGCTGGAAATTATTCAAGGAACCGAATTTTTTTAGCAGGTTCGATTTTAATGCTCCCTCTTGCAGGGGGGTGCCGCCCGGAATCATACAAGACCAAAACAATTCATGATTATAATGCCCTCCTCCGTTATTACGGACAGCAGCAGCATATGAAGATACCGACTGTAAAATTGTTTCAAGATCAGGTGTTTGGACAAGCTTGAGATTGTCCAAAGCATTGTTTAAATTAGCACAATAAGCAGATGCATGTTTACCATAGTGTATTTCCATGGTTTTGGCATCTATATATGGTTCAAGAGCATCTATGGCATAAGGCAACGGATTTTGTTTAAAGGGGGGAGACCTCAACACTGCTTTTACATCAAAAGAGCTTGCCAGACTAATTATAAGGGGCGCAGAGATGAGCCTGAGTATTTCTTTTCTTGTCCATTGCTTTTTATACATCATTCAAAAAATAATGCTACTAATTACACTATCTCATCAGATACATCTTACCATATCCATTAGTAAAGAATTTATCAGTATTGTTGTTAGGATCAGAATACTTATCGAGTTTTTTACCATTCAGATTTGTAATGACGCGGTACAGATAAACACCATTGGCCAGTTTGTTTCCAAATTGGTCAGTACCATCCCATTTATAATCCGTTATATTACGCCCAATCCTTAAAGTGCCTAACTCGTTTTTTGTAATTTCCCTTACCACTTTCCCACTTATTGTCATAATCTGTATACGCAGATTCTGAGGAATTTCAGATCCCGTGAGCGTAAAGACAAATGCAGTTGAACTGGTAAACGGATTGGGGTAATTAAACAGGTTTGAAATCATTGGTTTATTGTAGACGGTAAAGCCAATAGTGTATTTAGTAAATATTTGCTTGAGATTCTGATCAGGCTCTATAGAAAGCTCATATTCACCGTCTAAATCTAAAGTAGGAATAAGCTGAATTAAGAGCTCATTAATACCGGTAGAGAGATCAGAATTTGTAATACGTACAGAATCCGAACCAATAACATAATTGCGAACAGACTTGTCAGGGAAGGTGATTCTGATAATGATTGAATCTTGTTTCAGTATTGGCACAAACCGACTTTCATCTTTTATTTTAATAGCTATCTGCGGCCTTGAAGAAACGATATCTTTATTTAAGATATGTACCCCGTCAAAAGTTACATCCAGCCATCCTTTAGTATCATCTGTTTTAACAAAAAATGTCTTAGAAATAATATTATTAAAAAGAGTTTGTTCCGGCTGGTCATTATCAGGGTTAACAAAAAGCAGAATTTTATTAAGCCCTATAAAATTGTCTGAAGGAATTTTATAGGTAACCAATATTGTATCGCCAGACACGAGCGGTTTTGTTTTAGGCATCGGAATGATCGTATCCTTATTGTTGGCATTAGTAATTACTAATTTCAATTTTAAGCTGTCAAATGCTGATTCGCTTATATTTTTAAAGGCTATTGCGAATTCAAAATCCATTCCTGCCTCCAGCGTGTCATTGAAAACAAATTTAATATTCGGAGCAAGCGCGCCTTCCGGCAAATATTCACCTGTTAATCTCCAGTAGTCTAACTGAAAAGGAGTAAGTTTTACAGAATCTTCTGTAACCATTTTCATTTTCAGATAGGGAAATTCATTTGCATCAATAAACGTAATCGGAGTTTCTTTACTTTCAAAAAGATCAGTAAATACTTGCTCGGAGCCATCTGCACGTCTACCTACAAGCTGAAAATAAGTTGTATCTTTATCCGTTTTGCCGTCTTTATAATCTCCGTCCCAGAAGAATTTATCCCATGATTTCATCGGCCCCATCCATGGCGACTCAAGTTGACCATTAATAAATTGAGCCGGAACGTCTACAGCAACATCTATATAGTCGGATTCAAATTCTCCAACAAACTGTCGAACAAACTGAGGATCGCCTTTTCTATATAAAAAAGCAAATGGAATATTACGGGTAAAGCTATCAATCTGTGTCAACCCGTTCTTAATAAAGGTGTGATAAATACTATTTCCTGATCCATAGGTAATTGTATCGTTCATCCATTGCTGAATGAAAGAAGTGTTGGGTGCAACAAATGACCCTTTTCCGGCACCCTGATTTATTATTAATACAATAGCACTGTCAGGAACTTCATTTTCAAGAAACTTTCTCGCATTGTCTCTCGACACTGAATTATTCATATAATATTCAAAAGTTCTTTTAACAGGTTCACAAGGAGCTATACTCGCGTACTTGCCAGAATTTTGTTCACGACCATTTTCCCAGGGTATAAGGGATTTAGGCTCAAAAACATAGATTGAAAAAACATTATTGTCGCATCTCCAAAATTCAACAAATTCTAAATCAAGGTATACATTGTTTTTAGTAAAATCATAATAAGGGAATAAACCAGTTTTGATTTTAAGTACCCTATTGGTCTTTCCAAAAGAAAACGCTCTCGATATAGGATCAAGCTCTAAAGATGAATATGTATTATTCTTAAACTGATAATAATGAGACTGATTAAATCCCGGAGGATTATTTTCACGGTAGATAAAGCTATGCTGATTCCATTTTATTTCCCCTGAATTATCATTCTTAAATCCAACACGCCAATAATATACTGTGTTATTTTTAAGGTTTAACCCTGCAGGAGCAAAAGTAATCAACCCTCCGATCTGAGTTATTTTTTGCTCTAAAAACAAAGACGAATTATAGCCTTGTGTGGTGTCGATCTGGAAAAAATATTCTCTTGTTTTTTCCGCTGTATTCGAAGTAGAAGCGTAAAATTTTACATTTGATTTATTAATGATAGTGTAATTATAGGGATAGACCGGCTTAATTTCATCTTCATAAACGAAAAATTCTTTTGTTACTTCATTGTTCGATTCACACATTTCTTCAATTTCATTGTCGGGATCCAGCGTTACAATAAATTTATTTGAGCCTTTATTTTCGTCTTTAATTTGTAAATTAAGAGGGAAGTCAATGATAACCGAATCCGAATTCAGCAAATAATTAAATTTACGATCAATGATCGTATCTATTTTGCCATTAGGCAAAATTTTCTTAATTCTAATTAAGAGAGAATCTCGGGTTGTGCGGCCAATATTGTGTACTTTGATTTTAAGACTATAACTCTTTTCTTCTATTGAGACAAATTCAGGATTTACCAAAATGCTTTTATTGTCAATAGCATAATCCGGCTTTTCATAATGATACATAATTACGGCAGGATCTCCATGTAAGGTAATTTGCTCAGTATGTATCCGTACGAAAAAATCATTAAATGTGTATCTTGAAATTAACGTGTCAACTACATTAGAAAGTATCTTCCCTAGTGTTTGTCCATAACTCACTTTAGTCAACTGATTATAGAATTCTTCCGAATATAAATGCAAATAATTTACAATTCCAAGACCGGTAGACGCCACGAATGCAATTCCACCTCTAAGAGGAGTGGCGATAACATATTTTTCAGAGATACCATAATTATCCCTTAACCTGATACTATCTAGAATAAACATATTGCCTGCACTACAACCGTTTACTAAAAAAACAGGGAACTTGCCTGAGTATTGATAGTTTTCCGGATTGTCGAGATTGAACTCAAGCGTAGATGCCGAAGAGTGCCCAAAATAGGTTAAAAGAGAAAAGCCATTATTAAAGTAATTGGTTATTCTTTCACCTGCAATAACCTGAACATTGGACAACGAAGATTTTTGCAGTGTATAAACTTCTGCACCTAATAAAGTATCCTCTGCAGTCTCCTTATATCTGTCAAGATAATACATGATCTGTTCTCCTAAAAAATCATTAGCCCCTCCCACATGTATGATATCTTTTTTCCATATTTCATCATCAATAGAGCAACTGCGATTGTTTTGCCAGCTGTCATAAAGCTTAATTTTATCCAGATAATCTTTGACTTCTCGGGCCCGCACTACATTAAGTCTGCCTATATGCGTTTTAGGCACAACAGATCCTTCATCACTGGCCAACAGAACATCAGAAGAAAAAGGACCTCCGTAAGTAGGTACAAGGTTTAAAAATGTAATATCAGGACGGGCTTCAATATTTGTACTTACGTTATTGTTTGAATTGACTCTGTTTCTTATCGATTGAGGACTCACCGCTTTGCCGATAATCAGACAATACTGTTCCTTGTCGGGAAAATTCGTTCTTGCAAATCGTAAGAAATTCTTAATAGATAATGGATTATTTTTAATACCCCAGCCAAACTGATCAATAAGCTGATTAATATCGGCGGTTATAACCTTGTATCCTCCTCCAACAGCACTAGACCTATACTGAGCATAC
>JBKDRQ010000048.1:0-4729 GCA_046341135.1 Bacteroidota bacterium | reverse complement strand
AGCTGGAAGAGAGCTATTGAATCAGAATATCTTCCTGCAATCAGCAACCTTATTCTGCAACTAAAGGGAATGGCGAAGGCCTGGAAGAATATTCCCATGCTGGCACGTACACACGGGCAACCGGCCTCTCCCACTACTCTTGGCAAAGAAATCATGGTTTTTGTGGAAAGACTAAGTACACAGGTGAGTCGCCTTGCTGAAATGCCCACCGGCGCTAAGTTTGGCGGTGCAACGGGTAATTTCAATGCACACAGTGTGGCTTTCCCGAAAACCAACTGGATTGCCTTCGGCAACGCATTTGTTGAAACAAAGCTCGGGCTGAAAAGACAACAGTTCACTACACAAATAGAGCATTATGATTCACTGGCCGAACAGATGGATGCGATCAAAAGAATCAATACAATCCTCATTGATTTGTGTCGGGATATCTGGACCTATATTTCGATGGATTACTTCGGACAGAAAATAAAAAAAGGCGAGGTGGGTTCTTCTGCCATGCCGCATAAAGTCAATCCGATCGATTTTGAGAACGCAGAAGGAAACCTGGGTATTGCCAATGCAATCTGGGAACATTTATCCGCTAAACTTCCTGTATCAAGGTTGCAGCGCGACCTGACAGACTCCACTGTTTTAAGAAATCTCGGTGTTCCGTTTGCGCATAGTATCCTTTCATTAAAATCAATAGAAAAAGGCCTCAACAAACTGATTCTTAGAGAAGATAAACTGCAGCAAGACCTCGAGCAGAACTGGGCGGTGGTAACGGAAGCCATCCAGACGATCTTACGAAGAGAAAACTACCCCAATCCTTACGAGGCGTTGAAAGAATTAAGCCGGGGCAATCAATCCATTAATAAAACATCCATTCATCGTTTTATTGACGGGTTAAAAGTTTCTGCCACTATAAAAAAAGAACTGAAAAAAATTACCCCGCAGAATTATACGGGGGTTCAGGAGAAGATAGGTTGAGAGGTTGAGAGGTTGGCGGTTGGCGGTTGGAGGTTGGCAGTTGGCAGTTGTTGGTTGATGGTTATTAGATATTATTACTCAACTTTCAACTTCCGACTTAATTCAACAAACCCATCTAACTAATTGATTTAATATAGATTAAAAAAATAATTTTGGTTAATTATAAATTTTACCTCAAATTTGACTTTAAATCCATTTCCGAAAAACCTTTCAATATCCCCTAAAACCAAGACGGACATCCAAACGTCCTTAGAAAAACTTCCATTTTGGGAGTTTTTTTTATTTTAAATTCAGTCTATTCATTCGTTTTTTTAGCCCACACACTTGAATGGCGAAATATTTTTCGCCGCTACTACCCAATATCTTCAATAAATCGGATTTCCTCTACCTTTTCCTGACGCATTAATATACTTACAATACAATATTGTACCCGCAAACGTGCTGGATCATATCGACACAAATAGGCCGCCCCGGCCATCTTCATGCGTTTGATTTTATCTACATTTACTCCCTCTTCAGGATAACCATAACGCAAACCACTTCGGGTCTTTACTTCAATAAAATATAGCATATCGCTCTTTTCGGCTATAATATCCAATTCATAATGTGAATAACGCCAGTTGGTACGAAGAATTAAAAATCCATGACGCGATAGCCAGTTAACGGCAATAGCTTCTCCCTGGAAGCCGGTACTGTGATGTTTTTGCATGATTAGGTGTTTTGAAGGACAAATATCCGCAATATCCACATGATTGTGGACTAATTTATGAACAGCTTGTATCTTCAGAACGCTTTTTAACTATTTTTGCCACTCAATTAAAAGATCATGCAGCAAAAAAAGAATATTATCATTACGATTGTCGCCTTTATCCTTGTAGCCGGACTCTATCGCATCATTCCCGGACGACCTCTTGGCTTTGCACCACAAATCGCTATGGCATTATTTGCAGGCGTTATTATAGATAATAAAAAATTCGCTTTTGCTGTGCCACTGGCAAGTATGCTGATCGGCGATCTCGTTTTTGAATTACTTTATCAGTCAGGCCTCAGTACTTTCGGTGGATTTTACGAAGGACAGATCCTTAACTATATCCTTTTTGCCGGCATCACCGTATTAGGATTCTTTATCCAGGCTTCTAAAAAATCTCAAATCATCGCCGGAACTATTGCCGCTCCTACTGCTTATTTCCTCATCAGCAACTTTGCTGTATGGATCAGCAACGGTGGCTTCAATCGCCCCAAAACGTTTGAAGGGTTGATGATGGCATATGTAGATGGTATTCCATTCTATCAAGGCAGTTTGATAGCTACTATGCTTTTCTCAGCGATCTTCTTTGGAACTTACTTGATGACGAAGAAGCATACTGCGGTTGCAGCGTGAGTAATATATTTAGTAAAAAAGTTTAAACCAAAATTGTTATCAGTTGTCTGTTGACGGTTGTCGGTTAAACTTACAACCGCTAACCGATAACTGACAACTTTCAAAACACCACCCTCACTTTAATCGTCTCTTTCACCTCACGGAGGAGTTGAAGTGCCTTCTGTGATAATCCACGATCTACGTCGAGCACCACATAACCAATCTGATCGTTTGTCTTGAGATACTGACCAACAATATTAATTTTATTCTTGCTTAACTCAGTATTAATGGCACTCAATACACCAGGTACATTTTTATGAATATGCAAGATGCGATGTGCCCCTTCCTGCACAGGTAAGGCAAGTTCGGGAATGGTGTGTGAACCAATGGTAATTCCTCTTTCGAGAAACTGCACCAGCTTATTGCTTACATCTTCTCCGATATTTTGTTGTGCCTCTTCGGTACTTCCACCAATATGCGGTGTTAAAATAACATTAGGTAAATTCTGCAGTGGCGTTTTGAATTGATCCCCACTCTTCTCAGGCTCCACCGGAAATACATCAATGGCGGCTCCTGAAATATCTCCCGACACCAATGCTTCTTTGAGCGCATCCAGGTCTACTACTTCTCCTCTGGCATAATTAATCAGTATGCTTCCTTTTTTGAACTGTTTAATGACCGACTTGCTGATCATGTTTTTTGTCTGGGCTGTTTCGGGAACATGCAACGTGATGATATCTGCTTTCTGCACCACTTCCTTAAGAGAACGAACCTGTGATGCATTGCCAAGAGGGAGTTTGGTAATGATATCATGATAGATCACTGTCATGCCCATCGATTCAGCGAGCACACTCACCTGACTACCGATATTACCATAACCCACGATACCTAGCGTTTTACCACGCAATTCAAAACTTCCTTTTGCTTCTTTCAGCCATATTCCTTCATGACAGGCTTTATTTTTATCAATGATCCTGCGAATTAAAAGTATGCTTAACCCAATCACCAGCTCAGCCACACTTCGGGTATTGCTGTAAGGGGCATTAAATACCACGACTCCTTTTTGTGTGGCCGCTTTCAGATTTACCTGATTCACCCCAATGCAAAAACAACCAATGGCCTGCAGTTTGGGCGCCGCATCCAACACTTTTTGCGTGATGGTTGTTTTAGAACGGATACCGAGTAAATGAACATCTTTAACAGCATCGATCAGCTGATCTTCACTCAAGGCTCCTGTCAGTTTTTTTACGTTTACGTATCCAAAGGATTTAATCTGCTGGACAGCTTTATCACTGATATTCTCCAACAGAAGAATATTGATTTTTTCCTTGGGATAACTTGTGGTTTTTTTTGAAACTTTAGTCATAAAGATGTCCTTATTTTGCACGCAAATATAAAATGAGCCAACGGCATAACCGAAAGATATAATGAAACCCTTTGCTGCAAAGATCCTTTACCTACTTATAACATGCGTTAGTATTTGCTCATGTTCAGAAATAAAAACCAAAAAGAAAATCCACTATCATCATGTCACGGATCAACCCTTCGACCCTGCCAGTCTGCAAGATTCAAAAGAACGGGAGATTTATGAAAAATCATCTGCCTTTTACCATCATCATTTCAGATCCTCCCCGATCAATGGAGGATTTCTGGTAGCTAAATATGGGAAAATATTGTTTGAAAAATATAATGGCAGTCTGCATCTGCGCACAAAAGACACCATTGGTATGCATACCCCCATGCATATTGCCTCCACCTCCAAGACTTTCACTGCCATGGCCATCCTTTATCTGGCGCAGCAAAAAAAACTGGACATCAACGATAGTCTTCAAAAATATTTTCCGGCATTCCCCTACCAGGGCATTACCATCAAGATGCTGCTGAATCACCGAAGTGGTCTTGCCAACTACATGAATGTAATAGATCCCAAAAACTGGAAAGACAATAAGAAAGTTCAAAACCGGGATGTGCTCGACTTTTTTATTGCACAACAGCCCCCCATGCAGGGAAGTCCGGGCAGGCAGTTCACTTATTGTAATACCAATTATGTCTTATTAGCCCTAATTATTGAAAAAGTTTCGGGGAAAAAGTATGACCAATACTTAAAAGAAATATTTTTTGATCCGCTTGAGATGAAAAACACGGTTGCATGCAACAGTTCTTATCAAAAAGAACATGCGCCTTCTTACCGGTGGAATGGCATGGAAGAAGGGATGACTTTCCTTGATGATACTTACGGCGACAAAAATATCTGTAGTACACCCAGGGATCTGCTCCGATGGGATCAGGCTCTCTACAGTAAAGATCTATTCACGCAGGCGATTCTTGATTCAGCATATATGCCATACAGCTTGGAAAAACCGGGCACGCATAATTATGGATTGGGATGGCGCATGCATTTAC
>JBKDRQ010000047.1:0-2698 GCA_046341135.1 Bacteroidota bacterium | reverse complement strand
ACACACACTTTGGTTGGGGTATTTTGATCGGGTATTTATTTAAAAATAAGAATATAAAAAATGGGGTATTTCGGTCTTTGTTAGGTTTATTCATAGGGTTATCTCTGGCATATTTAGGCAAACTTAGTTTTTATTCCGAAACAATAAGAATAGCTGGAAAATTTGGTTGGGTTTTTAACACAATAGGTCCGCTGCTCATGACGTTAGGTTTTTCCATAATGATTCTGACATCCTTAAGAAGTGTTTTCCTCTCTAAAATAATCGGGAACAGAATTTTCTCCTTTATTGGGAGGATTTCTTACAGTTTATATCTGTGGCATGCCCTTCTACTTGGCTTTGTACATAATTACTTGAATGACCTCTTTTCATCCTCTGCTGAAGGTGTCTTTTATCTGTTTGCAATATCATTAATACTTATTATTCCGGTTAGTTGGTTAAGCTATACATTATTAGAGGCATTTTATTTTAAAAATAAAATTAATAAAGCATAGCATTCAATTGCAAATGTTTGTTACTGCTTTTTGTGATTAACTAATATGTGGATGAAGTCGAAGTTGCTGATTCTTTCATCGCATCCAATTCAATACAATGCACCCTTTTTTCAATTGATTGCAGAAAGGAATCGTATTGATTTGAAAGTCTTTTATACATGGTCGCAATCCCGAGAAGGGGAATTATACGATCCGGGCTTTGCTAAAGCTCGGGAGTGGGATCTACCTCTTTTAGAAGGATATCATTATGAGTTTGTTGAAAACACAGCTAGAGATCCAGGATCCCATCATTTTTTGGGAATTGTTAATCCGCGATTAATTAAAATGATTGAAGCGTATAATCCGGATGCTATTTTGGTTTATGGATGGAGCTTTTATAGTCATTTGAATGCGCTCCGTCACTTCAAAGGTAAAATTCCGATACTATTTCGAGGAGATTCCACATTATTGGATGACGCCTATCTTTCATCAATAAAGAAATGGTGTAGAAAGGTTTTTTTAAGTTGTGTCTATCGGCATGTAGATAAAGCTTTTTATGTTGGACAAGCCAATAAACAATATTTCTTAGCAAACGGACTAAATGAAAACCAATTAATCTTTGCTCCTCATAGTATTGACAATAGAAGATTTAGTGGGAATAATGAATTTTATGAAGAACAGGCTTTATTGTGGAGACGGGAACTTGGTATTCCGCATCAGTCGATTGTTTTTCTCTTTGCCGGCAAATTGGAACCCAAAAAAAATCCATTTCTATTGATTGACATTTTCCAATCTTTATCTGATGAAAACATCAGATTAATCATAGCTGGCAATGGCGTTTTAGAAAAAGAGCTGAAAGATAAAGCTAAGTCTGATCCACGTATTTTATTTATTGATTTTCAGAATCAATCCCGAATGCCAATGCTTTATCGTATGGGAGATATATTCGTGCTTCCTTCTCTAGGTCCGGGAGAAACCTGGGGGTTATCCGTGAATGAAGCCATGGCATGCGGAAGGCCTGCTATTGTAAGTGATTCCTGCGGATGTTGTCAGGACTTGATTATTGAAGGTAAAACAGGATATTCCTTTACTTCCGGCAATCATACTGAATTAAGAGAATGTATGCAGTTATTTATTATTAATAAAAACAAGAATTCCTTTAGAGTACATACTCGATCGCATATTGCTAATTATAATTTAGAAAGCGTAGCAATAGCTATCGAAAACGAGTTGCTTAACAAAGCTTAAAGTTTGGAATTAATGCCATATCGAAGATCCCAGTTTTTTGTTATTAGTCTTATTCTTGCCTTCCTTATTCAGACCTGGATAGAGGGAAGTCTCTATGAATTTGTGTCTGTTTTCCTTTTATGTTTCTACTTATTCTCATTTGTAGACTCGATTGGCAATGATTTTAATGTAAACCAGATCCCTATCCTCTTCAGCATTTTTCAATTACTGATCATGCCCATGGTCGTATACCGGCTGTATGATGAGGATAAAACCGTTATCGCTCTCTTTTATAATATGGCAGTTAGCGAGTCAGATTATTATGGCTTCATGATACCTGCAGTTTTGGCAATGATTATTGGAATCGAATTATTATTCATGCAAACCAAAACAAGAAAAATTATTTTACATAATACTTTCGCAAATACTCGGGTATACTTACAGGGAAAAAGTATTATTGGAATTGTCTTCATGTCAGTGGGTTTGATTTCTGGGTTCATTTCGCCATTTCTTCCTGCCGGTTTTGATTATTTGGGGTATTTACTTGGTAAATTACTTTTTGTTGGTATTTTTTATGTTTTATGCAGTGAAATAAGAAATAAGAAATTATATATTATTATTGGAGTATCTTCTTTAATCATTCAAACCATTATTAATGGAATGTTTGGAGAATTGATTTATACTTCCATACTAGGTCTTATGTTGTTAATGATAGGAAATAAAAAATCATTCTCATTTAAAATGACACTAGTGATTGTTGGATCAGTAGTTGTATTAATTCTTCAGTCTATTAAGGCGGAATATAGATCTTTTGCTTGGTATGGTAAAGGTGCTCTGGGTCAATCAAATTCAGAAGTTTTTTTTAATTTAATAGGTGATCGCATTAGAAATCCTGAACATTTTTTTGATAAAGAAAAGAATTTCGCATTTGTTTTACGCTTCAACCAGGGAATGTTACAGGCAAAGGTGATGAATTATGTGCCTAGAATCAGGCCCTATGC
>JBKDRQ010000046.1:0-4583 GCA_046341135.1 Bacteroidota bacterium | reverse complement strand
CATGTATGTAGGTACCGATGGAGGGGTTTATTACTCGCTCGATAGAGGGGTCAACTGGAAGTTTGTGAATAATCTGCCGGTCGGACAGTTTTATCATGTAAGTGCGGATGATCAGGAACCTTATCGTATTTATGGGGGCTTGCAGGATAATGGCAGTTGGGTGGCGCCGAGTAGTACTGCGGGAGGCGTGATGAACGGGGATTGGAAAAGTATTTATGGTGGCGATGGGTTCTGGGTGCAGCCCGATACAGATGATCCTCAGATTGCCTATGCCGAATATCAGGGTGGAAATATGGCACGCGTACATATTACAGAAGGCACGAGTGTAAACATTAAACCGCAGGCAGCAGAAGGGGATGAGAAATTGCGGTTTAACTGGAATACACCGTTGGTAACGGGAGCGTATAACCGAAAAAATTTATATACCGCAGCGCAGTATCTATACAGGAGTAAAGACAAAGGGGCTAATTGGGAAAAAATTTCTCCTGATCTCACTACAAACGATAAGCAAAAGCAGGAACAGGAAAAAAGTGGTGGATTAAGTATGGATGTTACCAGTGCGGAAAATCACTGTACCATCTTTACCATTGCAGAATCCCCTTTGGATGAAAATATAATCTGGGCTGGGACAGATGACGGGAATTTGCAGCTGACGACCGATGGCGGCAAGACATGGAATAATTTATCAAAAAATATTTCATTAACAGGTATTCCTGCAGGTGCCTGGATCAGCAGCATTGAGCCTTCTGCATTTGACAAAAAAACAGTCTATGTAACTTTTGATCATCACATGTATGGTGATCATAACACCTATGCAGCAGTGAGTAAAGATGCAGGAGCCACCTGGACACGCTTTAAAAGTGATGAATTTACCGGTTTCGCCCATAAGATTAAAGAAGATATTTTTTCGAAAAATCTGTTGTTTATCGGATCGGAAATGGGATTATTTGCAAGTGTGGATGGAGGGGATAAATGGTTTAGAATGAAATTGAATTTACCGTGGTATGCACTGGTTCGGGATATTCAGATTCAGAAAAAAACAGGCGATTTGATTTTGGCTACGCATGGCAGAGGTATTATCATCATACAGGATATTTCACCTATGCGCAAAATCAACGAGTCGCTCGCCAAAGAGCCGGTTGTGATTCTCACTGATCAGCCAATGACATTAACCAACGGGAAATATGGGGGTAGCTTTCCCAATGCTTCGGGAGACTGGAACGGAGGTTCCGCCTTTACCATACCTTTTATTGAATATTACTTGAAGGAAAGAGCGAATAGTATACAGCTGGAAGTAACGGATATGAATGGTAAACTGCTACAGAAGCTAACGGCCAGTAACCGAAAGGGGTATAACAGATCCTTATGGAATCAAAGAATGATGCCGCCGAAAACTGCCGTAGGCGGAAATCAGACAGAGTCTGCCGGATTTTTTGGCATACAAGTGCTGCCTGGCAATTATCAAATTAAGTTAAAAGTAAATGGTAAAGAATATGTAAAAACCATTCAGATGGTGCATGACTTTAAAAACAGCTCTTTTACAGAGAATGATCGTCGACTTCAATATGAGAAAGGGATGGAGTTATTTTCGATGAACGAGGAACTGGCTTTGTTGGTAGATAGTGTATTGGCACAACAATCTTTGGTAAAGAAAAATATAGACTCACTTACCAATAAAAAAGCAAAGGCTTCTTTACAGAAAAAATGGGATGCACTGGAGCAGTTTCGCTTAACACTGGTGCCTCCGGTGGTAAAAGGCATCGCTGATCTCAAAAGATTACGCAATGAAATTGGTGATCTGTATGTTGCCGTTGTTGGACAGGAGGCTGCACTCAGTAATCTTCAGTTAAAAAGAATTGAGGTGCTTAAGGCTTCATTGAAAAAAGCACATGACAATTTTCAAACCATTATTGCATCAAAATAGTTTTTATGCCTATATTGTAGGGTTAATATTTTTATGCAGATCATAACTGACAAGGTAAAAAGTTTTGCTGGGCTCAATCTGCTTTCGGGAGGCAAAGTGCTTAGGCCGGATGAAGATATTTTAGTGCAGAAAGGGAACCGGTTACATGAATTAATCTTGCTTTTAGTTTTGGGTTATTCGCTTGTTTTTACCTTTGTAAATTACCGTCTTCATAATGATGTTCAGGCAATCATAACCGCTCTTCCGGTATTGATCGTTCCCCTTGAGTATCTTCTTTATAAAAAAGGTTTTCCTTTACTGTCCAAGACAATCAATATGGTGCTTGTTACGACGGTAGTGGGGTTGCTAAGTATGGCAACTACTCCGGGAACGGGTGTGTTGGCATTCTTTATACCCTGTTTTCTGGGATCACTCATTACTTTTCAGGGTAGAGAGCAGCCTTACGCCTATCTGATTACTTTTCTTGCTTTTATTTATTTACTCTTTTTCCTGCTTACAGATATTCGGATAGAGGGAGCAAAGCCAATGACGGCTGAGCAAATGAGGACGGAATGGCTGATGAATTTTGCAGGATCTTCAATAGCAACGATCTTTCAGGTGATTTTTGTGCTTTTGGTAAGTAATAAATTGCAGAAAAACCTAATAAATGCATCGGAAGAATTGCAGAAAAAAAATACTGCACTCTCTGATGCTTTGCATGCGAATATTGAGCAGACTCATCTAATCAGTAATCAGCTTGAAAAGATTAAACAGTCTGAGTTGGAGCTGGCTAAACTTTCACTTATAGCTACGAAAACAAAAAATGGAGTGATCATTTCAGATAATCATGGCAGAGTAGAATGGGTTAATGATGCTTTCGTGGAAATGTCGGGCTGGACTTTGGGTGAAATTATTGGAAAAAAGCCAAAAGACTTCTTAAGGAAACCTGATCAGAAAAGCGAGGTTTTTGATTTACTCTCCGAAAAGTTGCAAAAAAAGGAATTTGTCGAAACAACACTGGTTAATTATAAAAAGGATGGCAGTTTGTACTATAATAAGCTTGAAATTATACCGGTTTTTAATGATGAAGGAGAGCATACCAATTTTATTGCCATTCAAAGAGATATAACTTCTGATGTTGCCTATGAAGAAAAACTTATCAATGCCAATGCCCGATATGAAACCGTTGTAAATGATGTAACCAATGATGTGATTTGGGAATCGGATATACAAACCGGTAAGATTCAATTCGGATCCGGGATGTATCGGTATTTTGGGTATAAGCCGGAGGATGTGGGAGATAATATTGAGTGGGCTTTAAGCCGTTTTCATCCGGAAGACAGAACGGCTATCAGTGCCTTAGTAGATAACTGTTTTAAGGAATCGAAAAAACGTTGGGTTATGGAATGCCGGTATCTTACAGCAGACGGCAGCTATAAATATGTATTGGATCGGGGATATATTATTTATGATGAATCCGGCAAACCCGTCAAAATGATTGGCGCCTTGACCGATATTACGGATAAAAAAGAATTGGAGAAGAGGATCGTTGATCAAAAAATTAATGAACAGAAACTGATTACGGAGGTGACGATACAGTCTCAGGAAAAAGAAAAAAGTGAACTGGGTGCTGAATTGCATGATAATATCAATCAGATTCTGGCTGCTGCCAAAATGTATCTGGATTTATATGCCGCAAAACTGCCTGCCGAAGATCCGGCTATTCAAAAAAGTCACTATAATATTGATCTGGCCTTGCAGGAGATCAGAAAGCTTTCTCACTCTTTGGTTACACCGACTTTAGGAAATCGGGATTTATTAGAGGCTATAAAAGATTTGGTGGCTGACATTACGCAATCAACAGGAATTGAGATTGTTTATGAAAATCATCTGGCTCCGGGAACTGAACTGACTGAGAACCGCAAGCTGGTATTTTATCGTATTGTTCAAGAGCACACCAATAATGTGATTAAATATGCCCAAGCGACCCGGCTTAAAATATCCTTGCATTCAGAAAATAATCGGATATATCTGCAGCTGGAGGATAATGGAGTGGGATTTGATCCTGCAAAAAAGACAAGAGGGATAGGCTTGAAAAATATCAGAAACCGGGTACAATTGTATTCGGGGGAAATGAATATTGACACTGCACCCGGAAAAGGTTGTAAGTTAGAGGTATATATACAATTAAATTAGTTTGGACTTTTAATTATGCTTAAAAAAATTGTAGTTGTAGAAGATCATACACTCATCCGGGAGTTGTGGGTGAAGGTTTATTCAGAAAAGGGAGATCTGGAGGTAGTGGGAGATACCGGTGATTTTGATGAAGCGATGGAGATGATAAAAAAATTACAGCCCGATGTTGTTTCGCTGGATATTAATCTGAAAGATGCAACTGGGTTTGATGCAGTCCCCTTAATAAAACAATATGCACCTAATACCCGCATCCTGGTGGTGACTATGCATATTCAGCTGAATTATCTTAAGCAGATGATGGAGCTGGGGGTGATGGGTTACGTTACGAAAAGTTCATCCCACACAGAACTCTTTAAAGCCATTGATGAAATCATGGCCGGCAGGATTTATGTATGTGCGGAAATGCAGAAAATTTTTCAAACAGATTTATAAAAAAATCCCGAAGGTTACTTCGGGATTTTTTTATATTCAAATTGTATTTATT
>JBKDRQ010000045.1:0-3649 GCA_046341135.1 Bacteroidota bacterium | reverse complement strand
AATTAAATAACATATTTTCTGATTTAGAATTCAAAACTATCGGTAAAAGAATTCTGGGAGAAGAAATTCACTTGCCCGCTGAATCAGCTCCGGTACATCGAGATCTGTTTGGCAACATCATTGAAAGCCCCCTGAATACCCACCATAAAAAAAATAAGATTAGTAAGCAAGAAGAAAAAGAAGTAGACGATACCCTACATGAAACAGAAGAGGCAGCACCTGCCATCATGCATACTATTGAAAATACAAAACATAATTATCTGCTGATAAAGGGAGAACAAGCCATAAAAGACCTTGTAGCAAGTTTGCAAGCAGAAAAGGAAATCTGTTTTGACACCGAAACAACAGGACTTGATCCCTACACATCAGAACTCGTAGGATTGGCTTTTTCCAAAAAAAATCATGAGGCCTATTTCGTCATCTGTCCGCCTGACAGAAAAGAAACACTGGATATTATATCTGTATTTATTCCGTTGTTTTCGGATGCATCCAAAACATGGATCGGGCAAAATATAAAATTCGACTTACTGGTATTACATGCGTATGGAATTGAGCTGAAGGGGAAACTTTTTGATACCATGCTTGCCCATTACGTTATTGAACCGGAAGGAAAACGCAGCATGGATGTACTAAGTGCGAAGTACCTGCACTACGAACCCATTTCCATTACAGAACTTATTGGCAAGAAAGGGAAAAATCAGGGTACCATGCGTGATGTAGATGAAGAAACGATAAAAGAATATGCCGGAGAAGATGCCGACATCACCCTTCAGCTGAAAAAAGTTTTTGAACCTCAGCTGAAAGAAAAAAAAGTAGACAACGTTTTCTACCAGGTAGAGATACCACTCATTCGCATACTGGCAGACATGGAATGGGAAGGTGTAAAAATTGATGAGCCCTTTCTGCAAGACTATGCCCGGGAGCTGGATAAAGAAATTAAAGACGCAGAAAATAAAGTATTTGATTCCACCGGACTAAAATTTAACCTCTCCTCTCCCAAGCAATTAGGAGAAGTTTTATTTGAACATTTGAAACTGGATCCCAAAGCTAAAAAAACAAAAACCGGACAGTATGCCACCGGAGAAGATGTATTACAAAAGCTGGCGCATGCAAGTCCGATTGTGGCAGATATTCTTTCCTACCGTGAACTGACAAAATTAAAGTCTACTTATGTAGATGCCTTACCTCAGCTGATACAACCCAAAACCGGGAGGGTACACACCAGTTACGGTCAAGCTATAGCCGTAACGGGAAGATTATCGAGCAACAATCCAAACCTGCAAAACATTCCTATCAGAACAGAGAGAGGAAGAGAAATCAGAAAAGCATTCATCCCCCGCGATCAACATCATGTGCTTTTAAGTGCCGACTATTCACAAATAGAATTGAGAATCGTGGCTGCTATCAGCGGCGACCCCGCATTATGTGAAGCATTTATTCAGCATAAAGACATTCATACTGCAACGGCATCCAAAGTATATAAAGTAGATGAGAAAGATGTAACGAAGGAAATGCGCTACAAGGCCAAAAGTGTCAACTTTGGAATCATATACGGACAAGGAGCGTTCGGACTGGCAGAAAATCTGGGCATCAGCAGAACCGAAGCGAAAGAAATCATTGACAACTATAAAAAAGAATTTACCGGCATTCAGCGTTATATGGATGAAACCATTGCTTTTGCAAGAGAGAATGGTTATGTAGAAACAATTATGGGCAGAAAAAGATGGTTGCGCGATATCAACTCATCTAACTTTACCGTTCGGGGTTTTGCAGAAAGAAATGCCATCAATTCACCTATACAGGGAACAGCTGCAGACATGATTAAACTGGCCATGATTAAAACTTATGAAGCAATACAATCAAAAGGCTTAAAAAGCAAAATGATTTTGCAAGTGCACGATGAATTATTGTTTGATGTAGTAAAGGAAGAAGCAGCTATCATGAAGTCGCTGGTTATTGATTGTATGCAAAATGCAATGGCCTTACCCAACGGAGTACCTGTAATTGCCGAGGCAGGGATGGGTATCAACTGGCTGGAAGCCCACTAAAAAAATAATCATGAAAGGTGTTTTGATATATTGTTACGATGCCTGGTGCGGATGGTGCTTTGGATTTAGCCCGGTAATTCGTAAGCTGAATATTGAATTCAGAAATATGCTGACGATTGAAGTATTAAGCGGGGGCATGATTCTGCCGCAACAGCCGGCACATGTAAGCATCATGGCCAATTATGTATTGGAGAACTATGAGCATGTAGAAGCAAGAACCGGCGTTCATTTTGGTGAGGATTATTTGTGGCATATGCAGCATCCCGAACTGAGCGACTGGTTTCCTTCTTCAGAAAAACCGGCCATCGCCTTATCAGTATTCAAAGAGTATCAGCCGGAACATCAGGTGAATTTTATTGCAGACCTTCAGCATGCATTATTTGTGGAAGGAAGAGATCTTACTGATGATGAAGCTTACCGACATCTGATTCACAAATATGCACTTGATGAAAATATTTTTTATCAAAATCTGCACAGTGAAACTTATAAAGAGAAAGCATATGAAGATTTCGCATTGTGTCAGCGTTTGCAGGCAAAAGGTTTTCCCCAGCTCATGCTACAGGTATCCGAGAAAAAAATTTATCTGATTTGCAGAGGGTATGAAGACTATCCGTCTGTTTCACATAAAATCAACCAGATTCTCTTAACGCAATATAATATCAACTGATAACCGCTTATGATACTCACCATTACCCTCAATCCATGCATTGATAAAAGCACGCGCGTAGTTAAACTCGAGCCTGAAGCCAAACTCAGATGTGCGGAGGTAGTGAATGAACCCGGAGGCGGAGGTATTAATGTAAGTAAGGCATTACAAAAATTAGATAGTGCATCGGTAGCCTTATTTCCTGCAGGTGGACATAATGGCCAGATGCTTTGTTCACTGCTCGATGAGATGTCGCTAACGTATTTATCCATACCGACCGCTACAGAAACAAGAGAAAACTGGGTGGTAAAAGAGACCGAAACAAATCATCAATACCGGTTCACCTTTCCGGGAAGAAGCATAGCAGAAACAACGATTCATCAGCTGATGGATCATATCGGCACTTTCAAGGCAACGTATGTGGTTGCCAGCGGAAGTTTGCCGCCCGGCATTCCGGATCATTTTTACGGAATGATTGTTGAGCAGGCGCGCGCCGAAGGCGCGCGGTGCATCGTAGATACCAGCGGTGCGGCCTTGCAATCACTCAAAGGCAAAAAAGCTTTTTTAATCAAACCCAACAGAGGAGAATTATGTAAGCTGATTGGCATAGAAAAAATTGCGCACGATGAAGTTCCCCATGCAGCCCGTAAGGTAATACAGGATGCATATGCGGAATGGGTGGCCGTTTCCATGGGTCCTGATGGCGCCTGGCTGGTCAGTATGGATGAAGCCTACTTCTGTGAAGCACCTAAAGTAGAAAAGAAAAGTACGGTTGGTGCCGGCGATAGCATGGTAGCAGGCATCACCTATATGTTCAGTAAAGGAGCTGCGCCCAAAGAAGCTATCCGCTTTGGTGTATGTTGCGGTTCAGCCGCCACGATGAATGAAGGTACACAGTTGTTTGCCGCTGCTTTTTCAAACAAACGCGCAGGCGCTTATGCGTTGAAATTATTTT
>JBKDRQ010000044.1:0-9531 GCA_046341135.1 Bacteroidota bacterium | reverse complement strand
GATCAAAGGATTCAAATTGTTTACTGCCGTCAGTAAAGCTGCTGAGAAAGACAGTCTCAACAATCCGGATCTTTCCAATATTGACATTAAGACAACCATCAAAAACAATGTCATTACATTAAAGCCGGTAAAAATGCGTATAGCCGGATTCAGGCCAAAAATTCAGGGGCAGACTTCTTTCGATGGTAAGCTCAATTTAAAATTCAGATTGGGTCTACCTCCGTTAGGCATTATTGGTATTCCTTTTAATATTACCGGAACGCAGGAAAAACCAATTGTTAAATTAGGGAGAGGTAAAAACAATGAACCGTTAACGGAAACTTCTGAAGAAGAAGCGGAAGAATAATATTTTTCACTCATAAATTTTTAATTGTGCGATCCATTTTTTATTTATGCTTAATTGCAGCTTCGTTATCAGTTTATGGTTGCAGGGATGCAAATAGTTCTGATGCGCTTAAAACGATTGATTCGTTTTATAATCATTACAAACCTGGCGATTTCAGGGTTGTGGATACTACCCTATTAAGCAAAGATCTTACTGCCAGGATCAATCTTGCCCAATCAAAACAATCAGAGGAAGCCAGGAAATTAAAGGCAGCAGGATCAACAGATAAACCACTGATGATTGAAGGAGATATTTATACAAGTCTTTATGAAGGCGCAACCCAACACCAAATTGTTCGGACTGATATAGATGAAGATGTCATCAAAGCAACAGTAAAATTTATTAATGAGCACTATAATAATCATACCTGGACCGACACCATTTTGTTGATCAATGAAGGCGGGAAGTGGAAAATAGACGATATCTTCTATACGCAAAAACAAGGATCAGCAAAGAGTACTAAAAATGTATTAAATACATTTTTAAATATGCATTAATCAGGAGTAATATTTTCAAGTCGAATATGCTCAAAAAAAAGCGTCCCGATAAAAATCGGAACGCTAACATAGTATTCATCTGAAGGATTGATTATTTCACCAGGGTCAGTTCGTTAACGAGATGCGGTGCCTGACCTAATTTGTCAACACACCATAATACGTAACGAATATCTACACAAATGGTTCGGTTAAGATCTTTATCAAAAGTCAATTTGTGACTAAGTGCTTCATAATTGCCATCAAATGCCAGACCGATCAGATTACCGTTGCCATCTATTACAGGCGATCCACTGTTCCCTCCGGTAATATCATTAGTCGTAATAAAACCAATGATCAGATCTTTTCTGCCCGGATCAGCATACTGACCATAATCTTTGTTTTTTAATAGCTCTACCTGACGAGCAGGTAAATTGAATTCATAATCACCTGCTACATATTTCTGTAATAATCCTTTGGAGGTCGTTACAAAATCATATTTCACGGCATCACGAGGCGCATAGCTTTTTACACTACCGTAAGAGACACGCATAGTGAAAGTTGCATCCGGATACATTTTTTTTGCAGCAGTAGTGTCCATCTCCATGATGCCTTTCAAATACAAACGTGCATACTCATTGTTTTTGGCAATGAACTCGCTTGACTTAGATGCAAAACGATTTACCCAGTTTTGGGTGTACGTATTTGCCGTGATAAATAAAGGATCTTGCTGCAATACAGCGGCGGAAGGATTAGCCGTAAATGCATTCCATTTTTCATCATTTAATACGAGAGTGTTGCCAAAAACATAAGCAGCATATTTCTGATAAGTAGCTTCTTCATTCAGATCTCCGTAAATATTTTTCAGAGAATCATAAAATGCTTGCGGACGCTGATCTGCCGAAATATCCTGATAGTACATCCACATAGCTTTACCCAGAATTTTTTGATCACTTACTGCATTATGCGATTCCAGGAAAGTCTTTCTTGCAGCAGTAGCAGCCGTCATGGCTTTTTTGATATCTTCTTCTGTGGCATCTTTTTTATTTAATGCAGCTTCCAGTTCAGTGATAGATCTCACAGAAAAAGAAATGAGCGGAGACCCATATAATCCTTCTCCCATATAGGTTCTGTGTTTGGCATAAGGCCTCCAGGCCTCATACGCTTTTTCCCAACCGGTAAATACACTGTCATACTCAGGTTTATTCTTAGCCCAGGAAATAAATTTGGCCTCTGCTTTTGTCTTCTGACCATATACATCATATTTAATGAGTTGCTTAGTCTCCCCGTCAAAAAATTTCCAGTAATTGGCAATAGATGCATAGCTCGATGCCAGCTTAAGTTTTACAGCCGGATCTTTTTGCATTTCAGAAAGCATGTATTTCAATCTCATATCACGCAACTTCACCAGTGTTGGATTGCTTACGTCAGTAGCCAGCTTCACACCCAGAGAAGTTTCATAGCGATTGGTGCTGCCGGGATATCCCCAAGTCATGGCAAAATCACCATCTTTAATTCCCTTCAAAGAAACCGGCAGATGATATTTGGGTTTTAATGGAATATTCGCTTCATTATATTCTGCAGACTTGCCATCAGGCGCCATATACACACGGAAGATAGAGAAATCACCCGTATGACGCGGCCACTCCCAATTGTCGGTATCTCCTCCGAATTTACCTACAGATTCAGGAGGCGTACCAACCAGGCGAACGTCTTTATAACGCTGGTAGATAAATACTAAAAACTGATTGCCTTTGAAAAGCGCACTGACTCTTGCGTCAATACTTTCTTCTGTTTTGGATAATCTTTTATTGATGGCAGCAAGTACTGCAGCCTGTTTTTTTGCGCGTTCAGCACCCGATAATCCTTTCAGAGAATCCAGCACTTCTTTGGTTACGTCTTCAATGCGCAAGAGAAACTGAACCGTAAGCGCTGTTTTAATTTCCTCTTTCAATGTTTTTGCATAAAATCCGTCTTTCAGGTAATTATGATCTACACTCGATGCACTTGCAATCGCATCATACCCGCAGTGGTGATTGGTAAAGATGAGTCCTTTGTTACTCACTATCTCTCCGGTACAACCATTTCCGAAAATGATAATGGCATCTTTGAGAGAAGCTTTGTTAATGCTGTACAGTTGTTCCTTTGTTAATTTCAGTCCTTTCTTCTGCATGTCGGCATATACTTGCTGTCCGAGTAAAAGTGGCAACCACATACCTTCATCTGCATAGGGTTTTAAGAGCGTCAGGCTCATGACAATCGTTACGAGAATCCTTTTCATTTTTTACTTTTTTGTAATGATAAATTAGGTGAGCAAACGTACGTTAAAATAGGGAAGAAGAAAAGTTTTCTGATATCACCTCAAGCCAATCCAGCTCCTTAACTGGCTGTCAAAAAGCCAGTACATGTTATTGCAAAAAGAAAAATTTAATTTTTCTCTTACCGGGATTCTTTCCGGGATCATGAGTCTTGTAGTCATAAGTCCATCCGAAGCACTATACAGTTCAATTTCTCTTTTGCCTGCATTCAGCAATCCAAATTCAGCTTGTCCAATTCCTGTGTAAATCACGGTTGTGAAATTATATCCATAGGGAGTCTTAACCGTATCCGCTTCCCACTCTGCGGGAGGCGGATTTTTTCTGGTAAAGCCCACTTTTAATATTTTATTTTTTTCAGGCGCAGGAATACCCGTGTTGGCATCATACGCAACCACCTTACATCCCTTTAAAAAATATACCAGATTTTCTTTTATGCTGTATTGTCCCACAGATTGCGAATGCGGCTGTCTCTGACCCTTATACACTACCGCAGCATCGTAAGGTGTTCCATCTCTGTCTATGGTATACTTAATCCATCCTGTGTCTGCAAATGCATTTGCATAAAAAGTCTGCTCACGCGGATGATACCATAAACCTCTGATATCATATAACTGTGCCAGATCCGGTGGAGATATAAGTTCCGACAGATTATTAAAAACAGCCAATGAATATGCCTTATTCCCGGCTATAGTAGCATAATAATTTTTATTTCTTTGATGCAGAGTAACCGTACCTCCATTTTCTCCTTTGTTATTAGGCATTTCCAGGCGCATCATAATCTGCAGCTGACGTTTGGTCTGAGCTTTTGTATGAAATGACAGGAAGACTATGAGTATAAAAATGCATCTAATCATACATTAATATACAAAATATATTGAAAAACTAAATGCTTACGGGGAAAATCAACGATTCAGCTCTGCCCACAACAACTCTTTGAGCTGGTTTAAGCCTTTGCCGGTAACGGAGGAAATAAAAACATGAGGGATGTTAGAAGGCAGCTCTTTGACAATAGCGCCCTGCAATTCATCATCCAGCATATCAGACTTACTAATGGCAATTACGAATTGTTTGTGCATCATCTCGGGATTATATTTTTCGAGCTCATCCATTAAAATATCAAACTCTTTACGATGATCTTTGCTGTCGGCAGGAATTACAAACAACAAAACACTGTTGCGTTCAATATGTCGCAGAAAACGATGGCCAAGCCCTTTCCCTTCTGCCGCACCTTCAATAATACCGGGCAGATCTGCCATGCAAAAGCTTTTGTTATCATGATAAGCCACCATCCCCAACTGCGGGGTAAGTGTTGTAAACGCATAATCAGCGATCTTAGGTTTGGCAGCAGTGATACTGCTTAATAAAGTTGATTTGCCTGCATTGGGAAATCCCACCAGGCCCACGTCTGCCAAAACTTTAAGTTCAAGAATTTTCCAGCCTTCTTCTCCGGGTTCGCCGGGCTGTGCATATTCAGGAGCCTGATTGGTGGGTGTAGCAAAATGAGCATTGCCGAGCCCCCCACGCCCCCCCTTTATTAAAAAAGACTCTTGCCCGTCGGAAAGAATTTCTGCAATCTTTTCTCCGGTTTCCTCATCTTTAGCAATGGTACCGAGCGGCACTTCAATAACAATATCTTTCCCGTCTTTGCCGGTCATATTATTCTTATTCCCCGGTGCTCCATTTTCTGCGAGTACATTTTTGTAGTAGCGTAAATGCAGGAGCGTCCACAGCTGGGCATTACCCTTGAGAATGATATGCCCTCCCCTGCCACCATCGCCTCCGTCGGGGCCGGCCTTGGGGTTAAACTTAGTACGCGCGAAGTGCTTACTGCCGGCACCGCCATGTCCACTCCGACAAAATATTCTTATATAATCAATGAAGTTCTTTTCCATCAGGAATGGCAAAGGTAACCCGATGGGAGCAATGAATAAAAAGTTCGCTTCCGGCTCTTGGTGGAATACTGTTATAACAAGCTTCCATTTTATGAATTACAAAAAAAGGCTCAAACAAAGGTTTGTATTCGCAGGCGCAGCCTCCAAAAGGAGGACCGGGCTGCTCAAATGTTTTGTCGAATAAAACACCAATGATTTTTCCATTTGCGTGTAATAAGGAAGCTGCTTTCTTTACATAATCTTTCCTTTTAAATGGTGGAATGGCACAAAAGAAAGTCTGTTCAATCATCAAATCATATTTCGCTTCATGCTGAAAGAAATCTTCACATAATACTTTTACTTCCGGTGTGTTTTGAAATTTCTCTTTCAGCCGTGCAACCGCTTTAGGGGCAATATCTATCAGTGTGATATTGGTGAATCCTTGTGTGGCGAGCCATTCTGCCTCATAGGCATTACCACAACCGGGTATGAGAATAGCCGCATTCTTATCAGGGTATTTCGACATGTACTCCGTAATGGCAGTAGCAGCATAACCAATATCCCAGCCCGTCTCCCCTTTTTCCCAACGAGTATCCCAATAAGTTTGATCCAACGGCACATCACATTGTGTGACGCAACAAACTGTTTCATTCTTATTTATCATAAAGTCAATTTTCGTTTTTCGCTTATCGTATCTCGTTGTTCGTGACAAATTTTTTTGGTTTTGACTTTTACCTTTTGACTTCACTTTGACAGACAAAATTGGTTCTTGGCACATTCGTCTTTGCGATAGCATTAAACCCTCCGGCTACTTCCGAAAAATTTCTATATCCTCTGGCCTGCAGAATACTGGCGGCAATCATGCTGCGGTATCCCCCTAAACAATGCAGATAAAAATGTTCTTTAGGGTTAATATCTTTTACCCAATCATTGATATAGGCTAATGGTTTATTGAATGCATCTTCCACATGTTCAGCAGCATATTCACTTTCCTTCCGAACATCAATGATGGTACTTTCTCCGATTTTTGCTTCGGATGCAAATTGTTCAGGCGTAATTCTATTAATACTATCCGTTTCCTTTCCTGCTGCTTTCCATGCTTCATAACCGCCTTTCAGATAACCTATAACATTATCAAATCCCACCCGACTCAAACGGGTTACCGCTTCTTCTTCTTTACCTTCATCTGTAACTAATATGATAGGTTGCTTAACATCTGCTATGAGTGCCCCTACCCAGGGTGCAAAGTCGCCTCCCAATCCAATACTGATAGATTGGGGAATAAATCCTTCTGCAAACACTTTGTCATTCCTCGTATCGAGCATTAATGCACCTGTACTTTCTGCAGCCACTTCAAATTCATCGGGAGTAAGCGGATGTAACCCTTGACTTAATACTTCGTCAAAACTTGCATATCCTTTTTTATTCATCGCCACATTCATGCCAAAATAAGCAGGTGGTGGAAGCAGTCCATCTGTTACCGCTTTCACAAAAGATGCTTTATCCGGTTGATTCAGGGCATAGTTCATTTTCTTTTGATTGCCGAGGGTATCAACCGTTTCTTTCATCATGTTTTTACCGCAAGCGGACCCTGCGCCATGTGCGGGATAAACGGTAATATCATCAGCAAGAGGTAATATTTTTTTGTATAAACTTTCGTAAAGCATTCCTGCTAAATCATCTTGCGTCAAGTGCACTGATTTCTGTGCGAGATCAGGACGGCCTACATCACCCAGAAATAATGTATCTCCGCTGAACAAAGCCGTTTCTTTCCCTTGTTCATCGATTAAGAGATAGCAAGTGCTTTCCATGGTATGGCCGGGCGTATGTAACACTTTTATTGTTACATCACCAACTGAAAACAGCTGGTTGTCTGTCGCAATGATGGCCTCAAATTCAGGAGTAGCCGTAGGACCGTAAACAATGGGTGCGTTGGTTTTTTTGGCGAGATCGATATGGCCGCTTACAAAATCAGCGTGAAAATGTGTTTCAAAAATATATTTCAGTTGTACCCCATCTTTTTCTAAACGATCTAAATAGGGTTTCGTTTCTCTTAGTGGATCAATGATGGCTGCTTCTCCATTTGATGTAATGTAGTAAGCTCCCTGTGCGAGACATCCTGTGTAAATCTGTTCAATGTTCATCTATATATTTTTTCTTTGATAATTACTTTTGCAAAATTCAGTTCTTTTTTAATGAAGTTCGGTTACTTTAGTCACAATATTTTTGAATCTACATCAGCGTTTCTCTTAAAATTATGTAGAACCCCATAATAAACACAAACCATCCAAAGCCAGGTTTTAGCTTTTCCCCACTGATTTTTTTGGATAACGCCATGCCTATAAAAAGCCCACCAATGGCAAAAGAGGTGACTTTTATAAGAAATATCCAATCAATCGAACTGATTTCTTTTTCACCCAAAAATCCAATTAATGACTTTGCGGCAATGATGACTAATGAAGTACCTACGGCTTCTTTCATTGGCAATTTACTCAACAGTACCAGTGCAGGAATAATCAGAAATCCACCCCCTGCACCCACCAAACCTGTCAGGATACCCACAATACTACCTTCAATCAAAATCAACGGATAATTGAAGGACTGCACTGCGGCTGATTCAGCTACCGGCTTTTCTTTTTTAATCATGCTGTAAGAAGCAATGATCATCAGAACCGCAAACAACAGCATCAACAACATATTTTTCGTTAATATAAATTGTTGCACATGTAATACTTCATCCGGAATAGCAGGCACGATATAGGCACGGGTAAGAAAAACGGCAATAACGGAAGGAATACCAAAAATGATCGCCGTTTTAATATTGACTAATCCCTTTAAAAAATAGGAACCTGATCCGATAGCACCGGTAACGCCCACAATAAATAATGAATAGGCAGTGGCGAGTACCGGTTCAATGTGAAATAAATAAACCAATACTGGTACCGTAAGTATACTTCCACCCCCGCCGATAAGCCCCAAGAAAATACCTATAAATACAGACGCTATAAAACCTGTTATTTCCATTTGCACCAATAAATTAATAGTGCAAAATTGAAAAAATAATATTTGGCAAACTGTGATCTTTGTTACTTACTCTACAATAATGCTCCTCCACTTCGATGACACAACCCCTTAAATTGTGCTACCAGTTCGTTCTTCTGATTGCGAATGGCAATTTGATACAATCCGGTTGATCTTCCGTTATGCAATTCTGTCGCTTCGGCAGTAAGTACATCTCCCACATAAACTGCTTTCAAAAAGTTGATAGATGTATCCAATGCAACTGATTTTTGATTTCGGTTATTACAAGCATAAGCAAAAGCGGAATCGGCAAACGCAAAGGTTACCCCGCCATGAACGATACCCAAGCCATTCTCCATCTCCTCACGGATCTTCATACTAATTTTACTGTACCCTTCTCTGATCTCCACCACTTCAATACCCATCCACTGGCTGAAGCGATCCAGAGCATACATCTTCTTTACAATTTCTTGCGGACTCATAGATTTTATTTTACGATGATGCGCATATGATCGAGCATGGCGCGATTGATTTCTTCATTCATATTGACGTTCCAGTTTTCCAGCGACAAGCGAATCTGATTTATGCCTTTGCGCAAAGTAATAGTATAACTGTTTGAATACCCCCAGTTGCTCCACTCTTCTGTTCCTCTTTGAGGAAATACAACCGCACCTACATAATTTTTATTGACATACAAACTGCGCAACGCACATTTATTATCGGTATTCCACGGACCGCTGCCGTTGGAATATCTGAAGTCGATCAGATAAATGCCATCTTTAGGTGCATTATATGAAATGATGATTTCTTTATTGACACTATTGGAAATTTCCACAAAACCATTGCCGGTATATTGTGTGCAGGAGTAAGCAGCTGCCGATGCAAACGCTTCTATCTCCACTTGTGCAGCCACAGCTGCAGGCCTATATTGCACAGGCTCACTGATAAAAGAGGATTGTCCCCGCTTATCTATCGCTGCCACGGCATACTCTCCCGCTTCCTCAGGAATAAGTTCGTACGCATTATTTTTTATACTCATAGCAAATACACCATTTCTGTATACATGATAGGAAACGGCACCGGGAATAGAATCCCAGACAAACTCATTCCCCGCCACCATAGCTCTTGGTGTTGGAAGACTAAATTGATTAGACGTGAGGTTAATGGTTTTACGCTTCAACGGCTGATTGTTCAATTCTATTTCAATTTGATGGGTACCACTTAAAGTATCAGCAATAAAAGGTTCTTTCTTTTCTACTCCATCCAACTTGAATTTCTTAATCACACTACCGGTTCCTTTGACCAGTATATCCAGTTGCATATTTCTGTATTTGAATTGCTTCTAAGTTTTGTTGCCACCATAAGTGGTGGGTACCACCGGCGCAACACGAATGCCACGGGTTTCAACCTGCAGACCCATAAATACGCGATGCACCAGGGCAATATTTCCTGCCATACTCCAC
>JBKDRQ010000043.1:0-4620 GCA_046341135.1 Bacteroidota bacterium | reverse complement strand
ATGGTACCAAAACGATTGACTATGCTATTGATAGCTTGTGGGAGATGGATGGGAATTCATTTGTACGCATCAAAAGAATCAATGAAATGCCTATGCCTATCGATTTGCAACTCAGCTTCAGGGATAGCACCAAAGAAAATCATTATATACCCATGTATTTAATGTTTGGCGAGAAAGCAGCTGAAGATAGCATTCAGAGAACTGTGCATTCTGCATGGAAATGGACGGACCCCTCCTATATTTTTTCTTTTAAGAGAAGACTTACAGATTTGATTTCTGTGGAGATAGATCCATCTCAAAGAATGGCAGATGTAAACCGGAGAAATAATAAACTGGAAATTAAGTGGTGATAATACATGTTGTCTGGTTGTCCTAGTTATCATGGTTGTCGGGTTATCTTTTTACCAAAAGGACATATTTCTCTTTAAAGAAGGGTTCCTGAAATAGTTCCTCAATTTTCCATATATAAGGATTTAGTCCGCTCGTCTTTATCTCTTCTGTCAGGTCGCCTCCTTTTAAACAGATAAGGCCTCCATAAATTTTTTCTTCATCAATGGAAGCGGGCATTCCCTGACCTTTTGCTTTTAGAATAGGTAGACTCCAATGCCATAATTCCCGTAAAGGTGCTACGGCACGACTCACCACAAAATCAAATTTCTGATCTTTAATTTCTTCAGTCCTTGTGTGCCGCACTTTTACATTCTTTAATCCGATGGCTGATGCAACAGCTTCTATTACTTTTAGTTTTTTCCCAATGCTGTCGGTAAGTAAAAATTCGACCTCGGGGAAGAAAATAGCAAGCGGTATGCCTGGAAATCCACCTCCGGTGCCTAGATCTACGATTTTAGTTCCTTTTTCAAAATGAAAAACAGCGGCGATGGCTAATGAGTGCAGAATATGTTTTTCGTAGAGCGCGTCAATATCTTTTCTCGAAACAACATTTATTTTTTCATTCCATTCTTTATACAAAGGATATAGCGCGCGCAGCTGTTCTTTTTGTTCTGCAGAAAAGTCGGTGAAATAATTTTCTATCAGTGAAAGGCTCATTTCCATGAATTTTTAGGTGCACGCAAAAGCATACCTGAAAATAAAAAATAATAGAACCATTGCCATATATCCAGTATTGGATAGATCCAAAACAAATCCTTCTCTCTGAGTTTTTTCATGGCAGGATAATAGATTGATCCAACGATAAGTAATCTTCCCCCATAAAAAGATAAGGGAATCCATATCGGCATAAAGAAAAATGAAGCGATCAGTGCCGGATAGAAAGCAAAATGAGAAAAGGAGCCTAATCCTAATAGAAACAGATGCTTTGATTTGTAATGCCTGCTGGTACTGTAATGTCTTGCTTTTTGCTTTCTCCATGCACTCCAGCTTTTTTTGGCTTTGGAGTAGGTGAAGGATGCCGGGTCAACAACGATAGTTGTGTTTTTCCCATTAGCAATCCTGTTGACGAAAAGATCGTCATCACCTCCCATAATTTGATTGTGCGCAGAAAACCCTTTGTTTCGGAAGAACAGCTCGCGTTTGTAAGCCAGATTTCTCCCAACACCCATATAAGGAACACCTGCTAAAGCAAAAGAAAGATATTGGAGCGCTGTAAAGAATGTTTCAAAACGTATCAGCTTATTAAGTACTCCCTTTTCTTTTTCGTAGGGACTGTAACCCAATACAATTTCAATTTCGTTTTTCAGAAAAGCATCCTGTATGTGCAGTATCCAGTCGGGTGAATTGGGCTTGCAGTCTGCATCTGTAAGCAATAGCAATTCGTGCTTTGCTTCTTTAATCCCCATAGAAAGGGGGAACTTTTTCCCCTGGATGAGCCTTGCTTCCTGTTTTAAGGAGATGACTCTAAGATTCTTGAAAATTTTTGAGAGATGCTCCAGGACATATTTACTGTCGTCAAAAGAGTTGTCATCTACCGCTACAACTTCATATGTGGATGCGTATTGTTGTTGAAGAACAAGTGGGAGGTGGTCTGCCAAATTTTGCGCTTCATCTCTGGCGCATACAACTACACTTACTGCGTGCTGTCGGCTTGAACTTCTTTTTGGCTTCTTATAAAATGCGAGTCTGCTGTAGAAAAAAATAAAATAGATCAGTTGAATACCAGCTACAGCGGATAAAATAATCAGGATGACCTCAGACCAGTTAATATGCATAATTGGCTGCGAAATTATTGCATCCTGATTAAACAAATTCAGGCTTTATGTGGGTGTTGATAACTGAGTATCTTTGCGCACACATGGCAGTCCTTCAATGTCAATTACAGCATCAGGATCCTCAAAGTAAGGCGAGAGCGGGTTTGATTACTACCGATCATGGCCTTATCGAAACACCCATCTTTATGCCTGTGGGTACCGTCGGGAGCGTGAAGGCATTAACGATGCAGCAACTGGAACAGGAGGTGAAAGCACAAATCATTTTGGGCAACACCTACCATTTATATCTGCGTCCGGGAACAGAAACTTTGCAGCTGGCAGGAGGAATACACCGTTTTGGAGGCTGGAACAAGCCTTTGCTTACAGACAGTGGCGGCTATCAGGTTTTTTCTTTGGCGGGCAATCGTAAGATCAAGGAGGAAGGCGTAGTTTTTCAAAGCCATATCGATGGTAGCAAACATCTTTTTACGCCTGAATCTGTTATGGATATTCAAAGAATGATTGGTGCAGACATTGTAATGGCTTTTGATGAATGTCCTCCTTATCCGAGTGATTATTCTTATGCCCAAAAATCTATGGAGCTTACCCATCGCTGGCTCGACAGATGTATCAAAAGATTTGAGGACACACCTGACTTATACGATTATACGCAAAATCTTTTTCCCATTGTGCAGGGAAGTACTTATGCCGATCTTAGAAAAGTTTCAGCCCAATACATGGCTTCCAAACAGCTTACTGGTTGCGCTATCGGAGGATTGAGTGTAGGGGAGCCCGAAGAGATGATGTATGAATTCACAGCGCTTTGCTGTGAATATCTCCCGGAAAATAAACCGCGCTATTTAATGGGAGTAGGTACCCCTTGGAACTTGCTGGAATGTATCAGCCTTGGAATTGATATGTTTGATTGCGTGATGCCTACCAGAAACGGCCGAAATGCCATGCTCTTTACTAGTAAGGGTGTTATCAATATTGATAATAAAAAATGGGAGCATGATTTCAGTCCGATTGACGAGGAAATAGATTGTCATGTCAGCGGCTATTATTCCAAGGCATATCTCCGACATTTAATGAAATCGAAAGAAATAACAGGTCTAACCATTGCCAGTATCCATAATCTGGCTTTTTATCTCTGGCTGATGCGGAAGGCAAGAGAAAAAATAATCAGCCGCGAATTCAACAGCTGGAAAAATGAAATGATGGTTCAGCTCCGGCAGCGGCTTTAATGAAAATAATTTCATGCTTTCTGCCTTACTTTGCAATACATGAAGAAGATTGATTGGTACATATTGAAAATATTTTTAAAAACTTTCTTTTTCTCTATTTTCTTGTTTGCATTGATCGCAACAGCTATCGATGCTAGTGAAAAGTCTGAAGATTTTATCAGAAGCGGGTTGACGTTCAGTGAAGTATTTAATCTGTATTACATTGGATTTATACCACATATAGTCACCCTGCTATTCCCGGTATTTGTATTGGTTTCCGTTGTGTTCTTTACTTCTCGTTTAGCCATGCGCAGTGAGATCGTAGCCATGCTCAGTACAGGCATGAGTCTGTCACGTATTCTCCGTCCTTTTTGGGTAGGAGGCATCTTTCTGGCATTGATGTTAGGATTATCTAATCATTTTCTGATACCGGAGGCCAATAAGATCAGGACGGATTTCGAATTAAAGTATATTCATATGGGGAATATGCAGGGCAATTCCACCCAGTATCTGACTGATCTTCATTTTCGCATAGACAGTAATACCTATGCAGGAATCAGAAGTTTTGATACCCTGTCGAAAACAGGTAGTGGCTTTTTTATGTCTGAACTCAAGGCGGGTAAATTGTATATCAATACAAGAGCTGAAACTATAAGCTGGGATACAATCAGGAAAGAATGGAAGCTTCAGAATGTAATCAAAAGAAAGCTCTATGAATCAGACGAAGAAGTAACACAACTTCAGACATATAATGTTAAGTTGGGTTATCAGCCTGCAGATTTAACCAGTGATGAATTTAGAAAAGACAAACTAAAAACACCCGCACTCAGCAAACTCATAAAGAAGGAATCCAGAAGGGGATCTGAAGCGGTGGTGCCCCTTCGTTTTGAGCGTTATCGAAGAGATGCCAATGCATTTTCTGTAATCATTATGACCCTCATTGCAGGAATTCTGGCTTCAAGAAAGATTAGAGGAGGAAGTGGATTCCATATGGCACTTGCTTTTGTGATTGGGGTGACTTTTATTTTGGTAGATAAATTTTCAATGGTCTTTTGTATCAAAGGGAATTTCAATCCCTTTATGGCGGCATGGCTTCCTGCTTTTTTATTTGGTTTACTCACATTACGTTTATACCTGCGCGCCCCTAAATAATGTGTATTTGCATGAAATGTCTCCATTTAATAACTTTGAACCAATTCCCCGGTTGCTTGTATTAATTGACATAAATAATTAATCTTTCTTTAAGATGTTTT
>JBKDRQ010000042.1:0-3467 GCA_046341135.1 Bacteroidota bacterium | reverse complement strand
CTTCAATATTCAGGCTTGGTGTTTAGGCGGAAGATATATTTTATCATAATCTGTTACATCTGAAAACCGCTTTTTTATTAAAACAACCATTAATTATGCTGAAGTATCTGCAAATTATTTTTATTCTGATTTTTTTCTGCTCCGTTTCATTCGCACAGAGCTCAGATTTTTTACCGGGCAATCAAGTAATTTTTGAAGATCAGTTTGAACAGGATGGTATGGGTGATTTACCGGCTAAATGGAGTACTTCCAGTGGCGGAGAAGTAGTCAAGGTCGACCGAATGCCCGGCAAATGGTTTAAAATAAATATGCCTACAGCCGTATGTCCGGAATTGACAGAAGCATTGCCGGAAAACTGTACGATTGAATTTGATTTGTACCTGCAAAGCACTACCGGCATTGCACCCCATATTATGTTTGGACTTACCACGCTGAGTGATGTATCATCAGGAGATGTATACAAAAACTCAATATGGGTACGCCTCAAAAGATATAATGCCAATAATGAAATAGATTATGGCAAACTGTGGTATTCAAAAATGGGAACATCCAACTTTAAGCTCTCAGGTTTCGTAGGTCGTAAGTTGCGGGTGAGTATTGCCGTCAATAAAACCCGTTTCAGGGTATATCTGGGAAAACAAAAAATTATTGATGCGCCTAAATTACTGACTGATGATTACAGAAATAATTTCTTTATTGCTTCTTCAACGGTTTTACCCAATCCGGAAGAAGGGGTATACTTCAGCAATGTGCGCATTGCCGCAACTGTTGAAGATGCGCGGAGTGTTCTTATCAAACAATTGCTTGAGCAAGGTTCAGTTGTGACCTCTGATATTCAGTTCAGCAATAATGCCGAGCTTCAGCCAGAATCATACCCCATGCTGGATAATCTTGGACAAGCAATGACGCAAGATCCCAACATGAATATTCAAATCAACGGAATGGAAGCCGGAACAGCAAGCGCTCCAATTAGCGAAACCGACGTAAGAGAAAAAACAGAACAGATCAAAGAATATCTGGTGCAAAAATATAATATAGCCGTAGATCGTATTATTACCACAGGCACCAACAAAATCAAAACCGGCACGGACAAAGTAAAAGCAGGTGCTGAAAAAATAAAAAACACCAAAACAGGAAAGGCTGTTCAATCTTTTCTCACAGAAATTATTAAACTATAATCAGTAACAATGAAAAATTTTATTTTACTTTTTTGTACTGTTGTTGTTCTTTTCGTAACGGAAACAACTGCACAAATCAAAAAAAAACCGACTGCGCAAAAGCCAACATCGTTGCCACAAAATGTTTCTGTGCCCCCCTATCTGAAATTGGTAACCCCTAGGTCGGAACTACATAAAAGAAATATAGCTGCTGCCAAACCGGTGCAATCAAGAAGTAATTTTAATGCAGGAGCTGCAGATATTCTGATCAGCGGCATGGATCCCGGAAGTTTTGTCAATTACGCTGATGTACTAAAAAGGGGTACTACTCCATATAAGCCCGCCGATACCATACCCATTGCACTTACTTTTCCTGTTGGTTCAAATGTGAGGCACATATTTGATCCATACGTCAAATACCAGGCTGTTATGCCTATACGACAAAATAATGGTAATTATTTTTATGATTTGTCTGCTGAAGCAACTCCTAATGCCAAATGGTCGTTACGCTATCGCCCGAATGCTGATCTTTCCCTGATCACTACATTTAATTTCGTTGAAAGCGGAGACAAAAACTTTTTTCTGTTTAGCAGTCAGGGCGATTTGCTGAGTCTCATTTCCGTTTCAGGCCAGTCTGCTCCTAAGGTTACCATGCGCAAACCATCCGAGCCCATAAAAACAAGATGGTATATTTATCAGCATATGTGTCCGAACGTTTGGTTATGGATTTACAATGCACAATATAAAGTCTTTCTGGGCCGAATAGTTGTTGGCAAGCGCGCTACATTGGTAGCAGTTCCCGCCGCTGATGTACTCAATAACCGCGTTCCGGCTAATGTATCCACACACTGGGACATTCGTTTGGAAAATTATGTTAATAGTTATCTACAAACGTACGGGAACTATATCCCCGATCGTGATGGCGATGGGGCTGACGATGTTGTCTGTGGAGGCGATGATTGTAACGACTATGATGCCTCAGTTCATCCGGGAGCGACAGAGATTTGTGATGCCAATGGAAAAGATGAAGATTGTAACGCTGAAACTATTGGTTCTGAGGATAATGACGGAGATGGTTATACTAGTATGAGATGTTTTAATGGTACCAATACCGGACATGACTGTGATGATAATAACGCTGCTATCAAACCCGGGACGATGAAATATATTTCTGAAACACAGGTAGATGTTTGTCCAAATGGTTTGTACGATGTAGACCCTTCCATGCGTGCCGTGAGGCAACCTAATGGTACAGCGATTGTAATACCCAGGCAATGATAATTGTCATCTAGATGTGTAGCCCATAGGCTGCAAGAAAAAAAATCTTCTCAATTTTTTTTCAATTTCTACGGCTATGAAAATAATCATAGCTAAAGCTCCTACTGCTACAAACTCTCCAGCCGTAAGTGATTCGGTTTTAAAAACAGGCTGAAAGAAGGGCACATATGTGATCATCGCCTGCAACATTAAGGTAAAGATGACTGAAGCGATTAAAGGAAAGTTTGAAAATAACCCAATCTTGAACAATGATTCTCTTTCAGATCGTATTGCCATCACATGCGCCAGCTGACTTAAACATAGTACATTAAATACTATTGTTTGCCAGTGATAGGCATGTTGGATCGCATAATGTTGTGCTATCAGGGCAATGCCTGCCATCAACATACCCACCCAAACCATATGCAAACCTTTGCCGTTAGCAAATATACTTTGTTGAGGCGGGCGCGGGGGCCGTTTCATAATATTGTTTTCTGCTTTTTCAAATGATAAACAAATAGCAGGCAAACCGTCGGATACCAGATTAATCCATAAGATATGTATGGGAAGCAGTGCAATAGGTAAGCCCAGTAAAGGGCCGATAAGCAGCGTCCACAACTCACCGGCATTGGTGGTCATCAGGTATTTGATGAACTTAAGAATATTATCATAAATTCTTCTGCCCTCTTTAATAGCTGTAACAATTGTTGAAAAATTATCATCCAACAAAATCATGTGAGCAGCTTCTTTGGAAACATCTGTGCCCGCGATGCCCATGGCAATACCAATATTGGCTCTTTTCAATGAGGGGGCATCATTAACGCCATCACCAGTCATGGCTACATAGTGTCCTTTTTTCTGCAATGCTTTTACAATGCGTAATTTTTGTTCGGGAGATACACGTGCATAAACCTTTATGTACTCAATGTTTTGCATAAGCTCCTCATCTGGCATATCAGAAAGATCTAATCCATTCACTACTTTATCTTTTTCACTAGTGATAATACCAATTTGAGTCGCTATATTTTGCGCTGTCATGGGATGGTCTCCGGT
>JBKDRQ010000041.1:0-7102 GCA_046341135.1 Bacteroidota bacterium | reverse complement strand
CATTGAGCAAGTAAGTCCAGTTGCAGTTAATTCAGCTCTGACAATTTGCGAATTTGCAATTATTGATATAAATAACAATAAAGTTATAGTTAATATTTTTTTCATATTATTAAGCTTTTTAGTAAAATAAATTTTCAAGTTATATTACTTGACTAAGGAGAAATATAGCTTATGCTATTTTAGGAGGATGCCAAATTGAAATATGGACATCGTTGTAAAAGGAAGGCTTATAGATGTTATACTGCCTTTGTGTAGTAAAATAAAGTACTGTTTCAATAACAATATTTTTTTTAAAGATGTAATTATTGAAACAAATAGAAGAGCATGCACAGTTGTGATGATTACATTTTTTGTTACAATCGTGACCAGAATTCTTATTATGAGTTTTGCAACAATTATCGTTTTGATTACTCTTTACTTTAATTACTGTTAAGTGAATTTTATCTTTAGAGGTTTTAGGTTTATTACACGCTAATATAACATTAGAATGAAATATCATTCCAATTATAAGCATAAAGAATATAATTGACTTTTTAAGCATATAATATTCAAAATTACATAAAAGTTCTGAATAATTATTATGTTTAATAAATGCATTACAAATAACTAAGGTTAATTAACAAACAAATAAAGCCTCCTCACAATTGCTGGTGTGAACTCAAACCCCTTCCTTGTTTTATACCCATTTTGATTGAGTTCATTTGATATATGTGTGTAGTTGATATACCCATGTTTCATTTGGAAGTGTTCGATGAACAATCGTGCCATTTTCCAGTTCTCGTTTTCAAGCCGGTTATTGACAATTGTTTCCAAACCTCTTTTCTTTGCTTCTTTTGTAAGATTTTGAGGCGACCCAAGTTTAACACCTCGAGCTTTAAGTGCAGCCAACCCATTTTTTGTTCTTGATGAAATCAATTCCCTTTCCCATTGCGCTACGCTTCCAAAAATTCCCAAAGTAAGCGTATTCAATTCGGGTAGCTCAATACAACGAAGTTTAACTCCCTTATTTCGAAGGGTGAATAGAAATTCGACCTCACGGGACAACCGGTCTAATTTGGTGAACAATAGTGTGTAACCATATCTAATGCACATGTTGGTGGCATAATCCAATTTGGTTCTGTTATTGTTCTTTCCGCTTTCTTGTTCAATGACTACATCAATAAGATTGTCACCTGTTGATTGAATAAATTGATGAATTCTCAATTGTTGCTCCTCTAAACCTAATACTTGTCTACCTGTACTTGTTCGAACGTATGCAATGTAATTTTCCATGTTTTTTCGTTTTGGCTAATATAACAGCCAGAACTTAACATGCCATAAACGAGGGTTTAAGATTTGCAAACTTTAGCGTTTTGCTAGAGGTTTTACTAGCAAATCCTACGTTTTGTTAACTTTTTTAGTTCTAGAAAAATAATTACCCCCACTCATCGTCATACACTTCAGGATTTGAGTCAGGGTCAAATTCTGTGGTATCACCTTCAAGGAGTTCAACCTTAACTTCAAAAATTGTTTGGTACTCTATAAGTCCAGCTATGAAGCAACTAACGTCCTCAATATCTCCACCAATACCGACTTTGGGTACATCCATTCCATACTTTGACATCATGTTCTTTAATACATTTTGAACGAATTGGTAACTCTCGGAGTTTTGAAGATAACCATTGATTTGACTTCCACGTGCAAGTGTGAATACCGCTATATCTTTAGATTTATTTTCCATTGGGTTGTGAATTGATTAAGTATGTCTTGGTTATTTTTTCTTGTTCCATTAGTGAAACCACTTTGCTTGCAAGTGTTCGGAATTGCTGCTCGCTGATAATAATCTTAATAGGTCGTCTTGTTTCTTTCTGAATAAGGTCTTTGAATTTCATAGTTATCTTCTTTTAATATAAATATCCAATTCGTACAACAAAGTCTTCCAGATTGTCTGCAATTGCAAAATAAAAGGGTTGTTTCACGAAAGGGTCAGTATTTCACACTTCACTTTAGGGAATATTCCTTTTTGTGTATTTCTTGATAGAACTACCAATATCGAGAGCGGTGAAATACATTGAAAATATCATGTGTGATTTTCGTTGTCGAAGTCAATCTCCAAAGTCTTACGGCAAAATATGCTTCTATTTATACTTCCGGGAATATTCCTTTTAGTTAATTTTTGGGAAGGGGGACGCCGCAAAGAGCGGGTCGGGTTTGAAGTCGTGAGACTTCGTCAACGTTCGTTACACTCACTTCCCGGTTGAGGAGTTTTTATCTTCTAGATAATTTTTGCTCTACCTCAATAATACTTTTTAATACTGGAAATACGACATTGTATTCATCCTCGTCAACTGCATCCTTGAATAAGTTAATTGTCGCTGGCTCTGCATAAAAAAATATTTCTTCCCCTAGACTAGATTTATCAACTGCTTCTACTGCTAATTGTTCTAGTCTAATATTAAGAAATTCATTCATTGACATTCCAGAATTTGAACTTTGCCCAGTATTCTGGATTGGTTTCTGAATTATTTTATCTGAATTAGTAGTTGTATTAGTTGTGTTCTCAACAGAACTATCAACCACCACTTCGGGAACTACCAACTTAACATCACGAGAACTACCAACCTCCATTTCGGGAACTACGGTATGTTTCTTAATAGAACTACCTTTTGTAATAGTTCTCCCAATACATAGCTTCCCTTTGAAGTGATTTTTGGTGGTAATATATCCCAACTCCGTCAACTTGTTTACTCGCTTGTTAACCGATGTCCTTCCAATTCCCAATAATTTCCCAAAGTGGTTATCAGAAGCTATGCATCCATCCGGTAGTTCACATAGTGAATAGATTTCTGATAGCAACGCTTTGTTTGCCCAGTCTAATTTTTTATCAACCTTAATTTCTTCAGGTATCCAGATTCCTTTTGTTTGATTTTTCTTGTTTCCCATTGTATTCCATTTCTTAATAAATACTTCGAGAACTACCAAAATCCAAAGTGGCTACAAAAAATATGGCAAGTGGGACAATTTTACCTTCTCAACTGATATTTATATATAAAGAATAGACATGAGAACAAAAAAAGACAACAACAAAACCGAATTCGTTAGATTGAGAATTGATACAATCGAAAAAAATAGACTTGAAAAATTATGCAGTATGACTCGCCGTCAAAAATCTGACATAGTACGTGAATCCTTATTTGAATTATATAAACTGAAGTACCCAGAATGTTTGAACTAGCAATTGCTCCGCATGGAACATACTAGCAAATAATCAATTTTATTAGCACCACCATTTTTTGAAATCCTGGACGAAATTACCCAGGATTTTTTTTGCGGTATCGTCGCTTATATACCCCCCTTTATATATACGTATATATAAGAACGGATACATACACCTCCTTCCTGCGGCACTTCCCGCCGGCAGGGGTAGTTAAATTATACACTAAAACTTGAACCAAATCTATCAATTGCTTCATCGCTATATCTACTTGGGAACTGTTTGATGTAGGATTGTGTAATTTGAATGGATGCATGACCCAAAGCAAAACTGATTTCCTCAACCGTAGCACCTGTACTTAACATGTAGTATGCGAAACTATGTCGGCTGACGTGCGATGTAATTTTTTCAACACCAATACGGTTAGCAATTCTTTGGAGTCTTCCATTATACTTTGTTCTTGCTCGATGTAACTTGTACAACTGGTCTTTAGTTAACTCCTTCTTATCCATAATCCTTAAATCCTTAAAGTCTTCCGAATTCAGATAATCAAAAACCAATCCCTTGGGTTTAGCACCCATAATGTCACACATTGAATTGGCTACCTGCTTTTCAACTCTGTAAATTACCTCCTTTACAACCTTTAACCTTCTGGTATTATCTTCGGTTCGGTCTTCCTGTAAGAATTGTTGAAATTGAACCAAATCATCAATGGTTAAATCCTCCAATGGTTTTTGATGTGATTCAACACAAATTAGTTCATCAAGTTCGTAACCTTTCAAATCAATATCTCCAAGTGTATTTGCTTTCTTTGCAGCTTCAAATTCTGCTGAATAAAAATACCCCAACATTTTAGCTGCCTTATAACTGAAGGGGATACTAATTTTTTTACCATTCTTCTTGACTATAAATTCAATTCTCCCTTTAATAAAGTGTTTGTAATTCAGAAGCAAAATATCACTTACCCTCAAACCACTTAAAAAGAACTGAAACAAAAACTGAAACTTGGCTTCATTGGTCTTTTCAATTTTTCTATTCGATTGATGACTATATCCAATCAACCTTTCGATTTCGTCAGGGTAAAGCATTCTTGGTTCAACTATGTCAAAGTCCTCTACACCAGCAGCATAATGAATGGTTTTTATCTCCTCTTTCTCTGGATTCAATTGGTTGTACTTTTTAACAAAGGTTTGAATTACAATTACGTAGTTGAAGACTGTTTTCGTTTTTTTGGTAATTGCACTATCCCTGTTGGAATATTGCCTTTTATACACCCATTTCTTATAACCTGCGATGAAATCTACCTTTCGTAATTCTTCAAAGGTTAAAATATCCCTACCCAATACTTCCTTTGTGTATTTCTGCAAGGAATTGATTACTGTAGTGTACTTAATTTTAGTCCCTTCGTTACTATAGTTCTTATCAAGATAGTCCTTTGCAAATTCGATGAAGCAGTCCCTGTTGGTTTTCACTGCTGTTTTATTAGCTGCTAAAAATTCAGCCTTGTGCTGATTCAGCAGGTAGTTTATCTTTTCGTGCTCAATTTCATGATTAACCTTTACCTCCTGATTTTTCCCATCCCAGTATTTTAATGGTATGGATATTTTAAGTGAATCCCGACTAATTGCTACTCGGTTTTCATAAACGGCCTTATAAATCGTTCCAATTTTGGAATTGCTTTTTGATTTACGTAAGAAGAAAAACTGATACATGTTGTTTATTTTCTAATTGAGAATAAATTGTTTTTGGTTGGGAATTCATTGCAGGATATACATACTTTAACACGCTTCACACCGAGGTATTTTAATGCGTAGTACCTTTTTAACCCTTTTACAATCATGAATTCCTCATTTACTAGCAATGGTTCATGTAGTTCACCATGTTTAATTTTTTCTGCGATAGCTACAATATCCCTCAACTTAAATTCAGGCAATGTTCTTGGTAACCTCACCTTATCCAACGGCATGTCCCTCAAATTGTCATTAAACAACTGATTCAACACAATAGTCGTTTGACCTGTGTCACCGGTTATAATATGATTGCTGAAGTGATTCATTGCAGAACTAATCCTGCAGCACACTTGGCTAATTTAACAGCAAAATGTACTAACAGGCGCTAGAAATCTAAAAATGCGGTTAACCACCACCGCAAGGATTGAATGATTAAAATTGACCTACTACCTCTTTTTTAGATGTACTCACCTTTGCAACCTTTTTTGTTGCAGTACCGAATAATCTGCTGGTCATTTCAGGTTTGTATTTATCAATGGCTGTGAGGACATTTTTACTGGCCTTTACAACCAACTTATTTTTTTCTGCATTACCTACAAATTTTCGATTCATAATAGTAGCAGCAGCAGCTACATCACCTTTCATGGATATATCTACTACCAAATCATTTTCCTTTGTCGTAAGAAAAATTGGAATTACCGAAGCAGCATCTGCGACTGTACCTTTGTCTTTGTAATTGACAATGAAGTCTTGTAGACTTTGATTATTGATGTAGTTTGAACACTGAAGGTAAATGTCGGTACTATCCCCATCGCTGTCAACTTTTCCAATGGGAAATGCATTAGTATTCACTCTATCCTTTTCAAATTTGACAAACCATAAAATCTGTGTGATACTGTCTGGTAAATTATTACCTGCTTTCTTTTCTGTTAATGAATCAGAATTAGGTGTAAATAAGGTTTGCTTATAAACTAAACCTGTTTCATTTTGAACAGCAGAAATTACCTTGGATGGCAATTGTTGAGCAATACCATTTAAGTATACTTCCTTCACACTAACGAAGTAGTGTGAATTGTTATTAGCACGCTTTTGAGTATATGGTTTAATCTTCACCGCTGTCTTTAACGCATAAACTTCAAGAGCTTTTTCATTAGTATACTTCTTACCATTATCATCCGTTTGTGTTAACGTGCAGTTATCCGGTTGATAAAAATATACCTTGGCTTTAACCTTTTCCTCTTGGAGGTGCATCATCATTTCTTCTTCTGCATCATCAAAGATTACGATACTATTACTTGTAGCTTCAGGTAATTTGAACGCCGTCTTCTTTACCTTATCAAGATTTTCTTCATCTTTAATTTTTTTCAAGGCATCTTTGGGTGACATTTTCATCTCCAATACCTGTTTGGTAATTGCTTGAAATTCCTCTTTTTGAATTCTTTCAAGAATACCTTTTACTGATGTTACATCAGCATTTCGCTCAAGTAACCACTGTGACAACGGAAATGGCGTAGCATCGGTTTTCAAAATATCCTCCACCTGTCTTAACGTTTTTGCATCCTTGTGACGATATTGAAGTCTTTGGGCAATCGAAACATATCTATCATAGCCAGCAGTAGTTTTTTCGCCCTGTTTTTTTCCAAAGGTTTGAAATGAAATCAGAAGCTCATTTCGTCTGTCCATCCATGTTTTCTCACGCTTTTGATTTAAGGATACTCTATTAGCTACTGTTGTTTCCAAGTCGGTTTCTCGAACAGGCACATCCAATAATGTTCCTAATTCAATGGCACCAAAAAGACAACGATAACCATCTAAAGCAACGTTATCCTTTGAAAGAGTAATTGGGGTCATAATCCCATTCTCCTTAATATCTTCTAAAATTGACGCAGTTTCAATCTCGTAGACTGAAAGTAATTCTGCTGGAATTGATGCTTTTAATTCCAAAGCGTTTTTATATTTTTGTGACATAAAGTTGTCATTTATAAGTTTGATAATTTTTAATAACGGGGTGATGTTGTTACAGCAACAGCACCCTTTTTTGTTTCGCAGCACCTAGTGCCAAACAAATACTTTACTGGACTTCTGATTTTTGATTTCATTTGCTTTAATTATAAAATTTCGTCACACCTTTTTTAGATTTCATTTCTAAAATGCTCTGCCATTCTTCGTAATCATACAA
>JBKDRQ010000040.1:0-6335 GCA_046341135.1 Bacteroidota bacterium | reverse complement strand
GTACGGATTTCTCCATTCGACAGCAATGCACGACGACATACTTCCTTCGCGAGTGTATTTGTTTATCCGTTAGTGGATGATACTATTGATATTGACATCAAAGACAGTGAGGTGAAAATGGAAACCGCCCGAAGTGGTGGGGCAGGCGGACAAAATGTAAATAAAGTAGAAACGAAAGTTTTCTTAACGCATATCCCCTCTGGCATTACGGTTATTTGTCAGACAGAAAGAACCCAGCTCGGCAACCGTGAAAAAGCGATGCAGATGCTGAAGAGTCGTTTGTATGAAGAAGAGCTGAGAAAACGCAATGAACTTCGTGATGCAGCAAATGCCGGTAAGAAAAAAATAGAATGGGGAAGTCAGATCAGAAGCTATGTATTCCATCCTTACAAAATGATCAAGGATCACCGTACCGATTTTGAAGTCGGCAACGTACAGCCGGTGATGGATGGTGAACTGGATGGATTTATTAAAGCCTTTCTGATGAGTGAGAAGGAGGGGGAATTGTAGTCGTTGATCGTTTTTCGTTGCTCGTTGGTCGAAAAAACTTTGATTAAACACCTAAATACTAATTAATGAAAAACAACCTGGAAGTATGGGCAGTCGCCCATGAATTAACTATGCTGGTTTATAAGTTTACAAATAATTTTCCGGCATCTGAAGAATTTGGAATTAAAAGTCAGTTGAGGCGAGGAGTTAGCAGTATACCAGCGAATATTATTGAGGGGCAGGCGAGACAGTATAAGAAGGAGTTTGTGCAATTCCTGTATGTCTCAAGAGGTTCGACGGAAGAAACTCATTATCATGCATTTCTTGCAAAAGAATTGGGTTATCTATCTGAAAATGAATATAAAAAAGTAGAAGATCTTTGTCTTAGAGTTAAAATGATGCTGAATAAACTAATCGCATCAATTAAGTAATTTGCTAACGAAAAACGAAAAACGATAAGCGAAAGACGATAAACATGCCATATATGAACAAAGGTTCCTTTTATTACCCCACACCCGTCAATGAACCGGTGTACAACTACGCACCGGGATCTCCGGAAAAAAAACGATTGAAGTCGGTACTTGCTGAGCTGAAGAAAAAAACAGAAGACATACCGATGTATATCGGAGCAAAGGAAGTACGTACCGGCAAGAAAGTGTCCATACATCCACCCCACGAAAGAAAGCATCTGTTGGGATATTTTCATTACGGAGAGGCGAAGCATGTGCATCAGGCGATTGATGCTGCACTTGAAGCAAAAGCGCAATGGGCTTCACTTAGTTGGGAAAACCGGGCAAATATATTTTTGAAGGCAGCAGATTTGATTGCGACTACATACAGACCTTATATCAACGGGGCGACCATGCTCGGACAGAGCAAGAATGTATATCAGGCAGAAATTGATGCTGCTTGTGAGCTGGTGGATTTTTTGCGGTTCAATGTGCATTACTTAAGTGAGATCTATCGTCAGCAACCTATTAGTTCTCCCGGTATACAAAACAGAATGGAATACCGTCCGCTCGAAGGATTTGTGCTGGCTGTTACTCCTTTCAACTTCACCGCTATCGGAGCTAATCTTGCTGCCTGCGTAGCTTTGTGTGGTAATACGGTGGTGTGGAAATGTGCCGATACACAAGTGTATAGTGCCAATATTTTCATGCGTATCATGAAAGAGGCAGGACTTCCTGATGGGGTGATCAACTTGATTTACGCTGATGGTCCAACTGTTGGAGAGATCTGTTTCAGTCACCCCGATTTTGCAGGGGTGCATTTTACAGGATCCACCAAAGTATTTAATCAGATGTGGGAGATGATCGGAAAGAATATCAACAAGTACAAGACCTATCCGAGAATTGTTGGTGAAACGGGAGGTAAAGATTTTGTGCTGGTACATAAGTCTGCTGATGTAGATGTGGCAGTGGCAGCCTTACTGAGAGGTGCCTTTGAGTTTCAGGGACAGAAATGTTCAGCGGCCTCCAGAGCATACATTCCTTCCAATCTGGCTGAAGAAATTAAAAAGAAACTGATTGCCGGCGTGAAATCATTTCGCATGGGCACTACCGAAGATTTCCGCAACTTTATCAACGCGGTGATTGATGAAAAAAGTTTTGATAAAATCAAAGGATATGTTGATACAGCAAAGAAAGATCCAAAGGCAGCAATTTTAGTTGGAGGGAAATGTGATAAAAAGGAAGGTTACTTTGTGCAGCCTACCATCATTGAAACAAAAAATCCAAAATCGGTTACCATGTGTCAAGAGATTTTTGGACCGGTGCTTACGCTTTATGTGTATCCTGCTAATCAGTTTGAAAAAGCGATGGACTTAGTGGATAGTACATCAGCGTATGCATTGACAGGAGCAGTGATCAGTACCGACAGAAATGCGGTGGAAGCAGCGACTAATAGATTACAAAATGCAGCGGGTAATTTTTATATTAATGATAAACCTACCGGAGCAGTGGTGGGGCAACAGCCCTTTGGCGGCGCAAGAGCCAGTGGTACCAATGATAAAGCCGGCAGTATGCTGAATTTGTACAGATGGCTGAGTGCGCGTACCATCAAGGAAACCTTGAACCCGCCGAAGCATTACGGATATCCTTTTTTGGAGGAAGCGTAAGATTTAATATGTTTGAAGAATAATCATGGCAGCAAAAGTTATCTTATCCCAGGCGCAATTGCAATTAACGATTCAGCGATTGTCGCACCAGTTAATCGAAAATCATTACCCTTTTACCGATACGGTGATTGTTGGGTTACAACCCAGAGGAGTATTGCTGGCAGAACGAATAGTGGAGGCGATCAGGAAAGCGTATCCTGAATTGTCTATCAAATATGGTAAACTGGATATAACGTTCTATCGCGATGATGTACATAAAGAGTTACACATCGCTAACCAAACAACCATTGATTTTCCAATAGAGAATAAGAAAGTGATTTTGATTGATGATGTACTCTATACAGGTCGTACCATTCGTGCGGCGATGGATGCGCTGATTGATTTTGGAAGACCTTCCAAGGTGGAGTTGTGTGTGCTGGTGGATCGTAGGTTTAACAGACAGTTACCCATACAGCCCGATTACAGCGGAAGGGCCATTGATACCATTTTTTCTCAAAATGTAACAGTAGACTGGGAGAAGGGAGAGGTGTTGTTGACGGAGAGTTGACGGTTGTTGGTTGTATGTTGTTGGTTGTGGGTGAGTCTTATTATAATTTTAAGTTTTAAGTTTAAACTTTTAAGTTAACATTTGCCATATATGAATATTCAGTTGAATAAGAATGAGGATGCTATGAAATTATCTCTTGCAGAAGTCCGCCGTAGGCTGGCTGTTATTGCAGAGGGAGGAGGGAAGAAATCTATTGAAAAACAAAAAGAACGCAATAAGCTCACTGCAAGAGAAAGAATTGACTATCTGATTGATAAAGACAGTCCCTTTATAGAAATTGGTGCTTTTGTAGGATATGATATGTATAAAGAACAGGGGGGGTGTCCGGCGGGAGGTACGGTTGCAGGTATTGGTTATGTAAGCGGCAGACAATGCGTGATTGCAGCCAACGATCAGACCGTGAAAGCTGGGGCATGGTTTCCTATAAGTGCCAAGAAGAATTTGCGGATGCAGGAAATTGCCATGGAGAATCATTTACCGATTATTTATCTCGTTGATAGTGCAGGCGTATTTCTTCCTATGCAGGATGAAATCTTTCCCGACAAAGAACATTTTGGGCGCATCTTTCGCAACAACGCGAAGATGAGTGCGATGGGCATCACACAGATCGCTGCAGTAATGGGCGCCTGTGTTGCAGGTGGAGCGTATTTGCCGATCATGAGTGATGAAACGCTGATGGTGGAAGGGAATGGTTCTATTTTTCTGGCAGGCCCTTATTTGGTGAAAGCAGCCATTGGTGAAGATATTGATGCGGAAACACTCGGAGGTGCGGTAACGCATACAGAACTGAGTGGCATTGCCGATTATAAATTCAAAACGGAGCAGGAATGTCTGGATGAAATCAAAAAAATGATGAGCCGGCTTGGTGCTAATCCAAAAGCAGGCTTTGATCGCATTAATCCGGTAGTACCCAAAAAAGATCCGGAAGAATTATATCAGTTATTCCCCTGCGATGGTAAACCCTATGATATGCTGGATATCATTGAGCGTATTGTTGATAACAGCGAATTCGATCAGTTTAAAGAAGATTATGGGAAGTCGATACTCTGCGGTTATGCACGCATTGATGGCTGGTCTGTAGGTATAGTAGCGAATCAGCGACTTGTATTTAAAAACAAGAAAGGAGAAATGCAGATGGGAGGGGTTATTTATAATGATAGTGCTGACAAGGCTGCTCGTTTTATCCTCAATTGCAATCAGAAAAAAATACCGCTTGTCTTCTTGCAGGATGTAACCGGATTTATGGTCGGCAGCAGAAGTGAACATTCCGGTATCATTAAAGACGGCGCTAAATTGGTGAATGCCGTATCCAATAGTGTGGTGCCAAAGATTACCATTGTGGTGGGTAATTCTTATGGTGCGGGCAATTATGCGATGTGTGGTAAAGCATACGATCCCCGTTTTATTTATGCATGGCCTTCAGCGAAAATTGCGGTAATGGGAGGAGAGCAGGCGGCTAAAACATTATTGCAAATACAAGTGGCAGCCATGAAAGCAAAAGGAGGAGAAGTGCCTGCAGAAGTAGAACAAAAATTATTACAGGAAATCAAACAGAAATACGATACACAAACCACACCTTATTATGCCGCTGCACGTTTATGGGTAGATGCGATCATTGATCCGAAAGAAACAAGAAGCGTGATCAGTGAAGGAATTGCTGCGGCCAACCATCAGCCGGTTGTGGAGGCTATGAAGCTGGGAGTGTTTCAAGTGTGATCTATGTTAGAAGTTGTTGGTTGTCTGTTGACGGTTAGTTTAATTCATTTCTCAAATATTTCCCGGTGTGACTTTCTTTACAATGAATTAATTGCTCCGGCACGCCTTCAAATAAAATTTTCCCGCCTCCATCACCTCCCTCAGGTCCAATATCAATGATGTGGTCGGCGACTTTTATTACATCCATATTGTGTTCGATGACCAGTACTGTATTCCCTCTGTCGGTCAAACGATTCAATACTTCGAGTAAATGATGTATATCCTGAAAGTGTAATCCTGTTGTGGGTTCATCTAATATGTAAAATGTTTTGCCGGTATCTTTTTTGGCAAGCTCAGTAGATAGTTTGATGCGTTGTGCTTCACCGCCACTTAAGGTGACGGCGCTTTGTCCGAGTGTGATATACCCCAAACCTACTTCTTCCAGAATTTTGATCTTTCTATAGAGATAGGGGACAGGCTTAAAGAATTCCACTGCTTCCTCCACGGTCATATTCAATACATCTGCAATAGATTTTCCTTTGTAACGGATTTCTAAAGTTTCCCGATTATATCTTTTCCCATTACATTTTTCGCAATGGATATATACATCTGGCAGAAAGTTCATTTCAATTACACGCATCCCACCGCCTTCGCACATATCACATCTGCCGGTTTTTACATTGAAAGAAAATCTGCCGGCATTATAACCTCTGATTTTTGCTTCGGGTACAGCAGAAAATAATTGACGGATCTCGGTGAAGAATCCACAGTAAGTTGCCGGATTACTTCTGGGTGTGCGACCGATGGGCGACTGATCAATTTCAATTACTTTGTCAATATGCTCTAATCCTTTAATCGATTTGTAAGGCATGGCCTGTATGCGCGAATCATAGCAATGTTTGCTTAATAGCGGGTAAAGTGTTTCATTGATCAGCGTACTCTTTCCGCTTCCGCTTACGCCTGTAACAACAATAAATTGCCCGAGTGGAAAATTGGCATTTACTTTTTGTAGATTATTCCCTGTTGCACCTTTGAGTTCAAGCGAAAGCCCATTTCCTTTTCTTCTTTCTTTAGGTACGGCAATCTTTTTTCTTCCTAACAGATAATTGGCCGTATCACTGCCAGAATTAATTACTTCTTCAGGAGTTCCTTCTGCCACGATGCGGCCTCCATGTTTCCCCGCTGCCGGACCAATATCGATCAGGTAGTCGGCCGCGAGCATAATGTCTTTATCATGCTCCACCACAATCACACTGTTGCCTATGTCCCGCATTCTTTTCAATGCATCGATTAACCTTTGATTGTCGCGCTGATGTAATCCGATGCTCGGCTCATCCAAAATATAGGTGATGCCCTGCAGTTGTGATCCGATCTGCGTAGCTAATCGTATCCGCTGACTCTCACCTCCACTCAATGTTTTAGAACTTCTATTTAGCGTGAGGTAACTCAAGCCAACATTCAATAAAAATTGTAACCGGTCTCTGATTT
>JBKDRQ010000039.1:0-6703 GCA_046341135.1 Bacteroidota bacterium | reverse complement strand
GCAGGGTGGATACCATGAATTGTGTGATGGGACATAGTATGGGAGGAGGGGCTGCTCATTTAGCAGCAGCTGGCAGCAGCAGCATTAAAAGTATAGCCACCTTAGCCGCTGCAGAGACCAACCCTTCCGCCATCGCCGCAGCAGGAAATATCAGCATCCCTTCCCTGGTATTTGCCGGCAGTAATGACTGCATCACGCCTCCCAATACCAATCAGCTTCCCATGTATAATGCGCTGAAAAGCAACTGCAAAACATATATTTCTATTAGCGGTGGAAGTCACTGTCAGATGTCAATGAGCAACGGGAATTGTAACGGAGGGGAGCTGTTCGCTGGCTGTACTGCACCTGCCATTACTAGATCACAGCAACACGCTATAATTAAATCCTACCTTATCCCGTGGCTTAATTATCAGCTGAAAAATAATTGTCAGGCCGGCGCATCCTTTGAATCATTAATGCAAAATGACAACAAGATTAGTTTTCAAAATAATTGTTCTTTTTGTCAGGTAAGTAATACGTCGGACATACAATTGCCTAAAGATTATAAAATCTATCCCAACCCCTTTCAACAAACCATCAACATTGATAACTATCAACAAGAAAAAGGGCCTTTGTCTGTCGTTTTATCGGATACAGAAGGCAGAACAATAAAGAAAAGCTTGCTTACAAAGGATTTATTACAAAATCCAATTCAAATAAACACATCCGATTTGCCAACAGGCTGCTATTTTCTGCAGATTAATAATGGTAAACAAACCCAGTCATACAAGCTTGTCAAACAGTTATAGAACTGTGATAAACGATTGAATTAAAACTTTTTACACACATCACGTTTTGTATTATAGTTTTTTAAAAAAATATTATTCGAAACAAATAATCAACATTCATCTATTCTTTTGGTTACGAACAATCGTTATGCATACTAATACGTAGCTTTGCGCCTGCAAACAAGCAAGAAGATCTCTTCACAAAAGATCCGGTACAGATCATGAAAAAAGTAAATAAGATTGGGGTTCTTACATCTGGTGGAGATTCACCCGGAATGAATGCAGCGATAAGAGCAGTAGTACGTACGGGCATCTATAACAAAATGGAGGTGTTTGGTATTGTGCGTGGCTACCAGGGTATGATTGAAAATGATATCATTCCCATGCATTCACGGAGTGTTGCCAATATCATCCAGCGCGGGGGCACCATTCTCAAAACTGCCCGCTCAAAACAATTCATGGAGCCGGAAGGCAGAAAAATTGCTTACGAAAATTTAAAGAAACACGAAATTGACGGACTGGTCATTATTGGAGGAGACGGCAGCTTCAGGGGTGCGCAAAAATTCTCCAATGAATTTGACATCCCCTGTATAGGATTACCCGGCACCATTGATAAAGATATTGCAGGTACAGATTTTACCATAGGTTTTGATACAGCTGTAAATACCGCCATAGACGCTATCGATAAAATACGGGATACAGCAGATGCGCATGACCGGATGTTTATTATTGAAGTAATGGGCAGAGATGCAGGATATATCGCCTTACATAGCGGTATTGCAACAGGTGCCGAACACATACTGATACCCGAAACTAAAACCGACATCGAAGCAGTAGTAGAATCGCTGGTTGAAAAAGAAAGAAGAAAGAAGCTGGTGAATATGATTGTCGTTGCGGAAGGAGATGAAATTGGTGGAGCAAATGAACTGGCCTCCATCCTCCAAAGCAGAATACCGATGCTTGACACCAGGGTTTGTATTCTTGGTCATATTCAGCGCGGAGGTGCTCCCAGCTGTTTGGATAGAGTCATTGCCAGTCGACTAGGCTACGCCGCTGTTGAAGCTCTAATAGAAGGCAAACACAATCAGATGATCGGCATCATGAACAACAAACTACACTACACACCACTTGATAAAGCAGTGAAAGCAAAACAGAAAGTAAATGCTGAGTGGCTGAAAATTGTAAAAATTCTTGCGAGTTAAATTTTAATAATATTATTATGTCCAGAAATATCGGTAAATATCTACATGAGGAAATGAATAATGCAGAGGCCATTAAACACTCTACGCATCGCACCAAAATTGTTGCAACCGTGGGTCCTGCATGTGACACATATGAAAAATTACTGGAACTGGTGAAAGCGGGTGTAAACGTTTTTCGCTTAAACTTTTCTCATGGCGCACATGAAGACAAAGCCCGCATCATTGAGCATATTCGCAATATCAATAAAACAGAACCTTTCAATATTTCCATATTAGGCGACTTACAGGGTCCCAAACTAAGAGTAGGGGAAATGGAAGGCGGCGGCGTGGAAGTAAAAGAAGGCGACATCCTTACTTTTACCAATGAGAAAGTAGTAGGAAACCTGGAAAGAATATATGTTTCTTATCCCAACCTACATAAAGATGTAAAGCCGGGCAATATCATCTTAATTGATGATGGGAAGTTAGAAGTAAAAGTGGTAGGCATCAAACCCAACAATGACGTACAGGTACAGGTAACGCTCGGCGGGAAGCTTTCATCCAAAAAAGGCATTAATCTGCCCGATACTAAAATTTCACTGCCTGCACTAACAGAGAAAGATCTGGCAGATCTGGAATTTATCATTGATCAGCAACTGGATTGGGTTGCTCTTTCTTTTGTCAGAAATGTAAAAGACATCATCATACTTCGCAATAAACTGGATGAGAAAAAAAGCAAGTGTAAGATCATTGCCAAAATTGAAAAGCCCGAAGCACTGACAAATATCCGGGAAATCATTCTGGAAAGCGACGGTGTTATGATAGCACGCGGCGACCTTGGTGTTGAATTACCGGTGGAGCAAGTGCCTTTAATTCAGAAAGAACTCATTCGCAAATGTATTCATCGTGCCAAGCCTGTTATTGTGGCTACGCAAATGATGGAGAGCATGATTGACAGAGTGAAACCCAACAGAAGCGAAATTACAGACGTGGCCAATGCAGTACTGGAAGGTGCTGACGCGGTAATGCTGAGCGGAGAAACGGCAACAGGTAATCACCCTGCGTTGGTTGTATCCACGATGTGTAAGATTATTAAAGAAGTTGAATCCAGCAGCTACTATTACTACGACAGAGAAGAAGATCTTAAACCACAGCCACATTCACCCTCTTTCTTAAGTGATGCATTATGTTATAATGCCTGCGAAATCTCTAAAGATGTAAAAGCAGATGCATTGATAGGCATGACACAAAGTGGTTACACCGGATTTATGCTTAGTTCATTCAGACCCCGCTCCCCCTTATTTATTTTTACAAAAGAAAAGAGTCTGGTGAACCAATTGAGTCTAAGCTGGGGTGTACGTGCATTTTATTACGCAGAAGAGGAAAGCGTTGACAATATCATAGCTGATCAGATCAACATATTAAAATCAAGAGGGTTTATCAAGAGCGGAGATACCGTAATCAACACAGGAAGCACTCCTGTATCCCAACATCTGCCTACCAACCTGATTAAGATTACAAAAGTTGAGTAACAAAGAATATCGGCTCTTTGCGGTATGCCTCACAATACACTTGAGGATGATAGAGAAAAAAAACAGGGAGAGTTATTTAAGCACCTGGAATTTACTGCTTTCAATTACCCTGCCCATACGATCGGTTAATTGAAAAATGTACATGCCTCTGAAAAATTCATTGAGATTCACTACAGTGCGTGTGTTCAGCTGATTAGTTTCATATACTTTTTTCCCTATAAAATTATAGATCCGGAATGAAGCACCTGACTTAAGTATGTCATCAGAAAAATCAAACTGTATAAAAGTGGTAGCGTGATTATGGTAGAATTTTATTTGTTTGGTGTCAACAAAACTATTTTCTGACAAACGCGATTGCGCAAATGCAGAAAATACACCTGATGCGACAAATAATAATATGAGTATAATTTTTCTCAAAGTGCTGAAGTTAAAAAGAAATATTCTTATAAAAAATATTTATCTGAAAAACTGCAAAAAAATAAACGGTCATATTAGAAAATAATCTGACCGTTAAGTGGAAACCCTTACGATAATATTAAGCAATTTTTGAGATCGTTGCCTGTATGGCCTCGAAATTGGGGATGTCTGCAGGACTTTCCAGCACCTCAGCATATTGAATAATGCCTTCACGATCAATCACAAAAGCACTTCTCTTGGAAACTCCTTTCATGTCCAATACCCAGTTTTCGTAGATAGCATCATAGGCGCGGGATGTTTCTTTATTAAAATCACTTAATAAGGTAAAAGTATAACCCTGGTCTTTCTTAAAATAATTTAATGAATTTACCGAATCAACAGAAATCGCTAAGACCTGTGCATCGGAACTTTCATATTTAGCAATGTCATCACGTACAGTGCATAATTCAGTTGTACAAATACTGGAAAATGCCTGCGGGAAGAACAATACTAATACTTTTTTTCCTGAATAATCGCTCAAATTGACTTTTTGCTTATCACTGTTGTAAAGTGAAAAATCCGGAGCTTTTTGACCTACTGATAATGCCATAATCTTTGTTTTTAGATGGTAAAAATTTATGCAAATATCAACAGCCTACTTTAAATATTGTTCTTAATTTTTTTAAAATTAAAATCCCCTCCAAAAGAAGGGGATTTACCTACTGATCTGTTTTTGTCGGCGTAAGAGATAAGCAAAAGGGCAGATCAATCCGGTTTATTGCCATCAAGAAAAGAATTCATACTGCTAATATGCGTATTATTATTCTCGTCGGCTTTAACGGTATAATTACTATAAAAATTCTCAGCAGGAGAAATCGTGCTGTAGAGCTCTAGATTTCTTCTCAAATACGCAGGCACCGTATCAAAATCATTGTTTGCATCGCTGCCATAAATATTGAAAGAAAGATTTCTCAGCTTTTGCAAGCGCTCTGATGCTTTTTTCCTTTGCTCCTCCTCCTCATCCGGCACTCCCTGATCATCAGATGGATTCGCAAACATGAGCTGCCTAGCATCCGCCGGATCGATTTCTGCTACATCTTTTTCCACCAGCTGCATATGGAAGATTTCATCCTCTTCTTTGATAAACTCAATGACAGGGGCCTGAACCTGAGCATCGGGCTCTGATGCAGACTGAACTGTGGTCTGAGAAAGAGACTCTTCTTCATAAATAACAGTAGGAGGCGTGAGATATCCGCCACTCACTGCAGGCAGCGCTGAAATCAATGATTCATCTGTTAACACTTCTTCACTGATGACAGGATGCAAATCATCGGAAAGATGCTGCTGAGTCAATTCCATGGCTGTAGTAGTTGTAGCTATGCCAGACTCATCAGCTGCCTGAACAGAAACCTCTTTCAATTTTTCTTCCTCAGCTGCATCATTTAAAAAAGGTATTAATGCATCAGGCTTAACAATACTTAAAACAGGCGCCTGGACAACCTCCTTCGTTTCAACTTTTACTTCTTCTTCCAGGGTCAGTACAATTTTCTCAGCCTCACGCTTTTCAGCAACAACAGATGCTGATACGGATACATCCTTGGCTTCAAAGCCTGTTGCAATTAGTGTAATGCCAATCTGATCTCCGAGAGTTGCATCATAGCCCATACCCAATATCACATCTGTATCCTCTCCGGCTTGTGCGAGTACATAATTTTGAATAATTTCTACTTCGTCCATTGTATACTCAAACTCTCCTTCCGCACTATTAATATTAATCAGCAACCAGCGAGCACCTTTTATTTCGTTATCATTCAGCAGCGGAGAATTTAACGCTTCTTCAATAGCTCTTTGTGCACGGTCCTCCCCTGAGGCCGCCGCATTTCCTAGAATCGCTTTCCCGCCATTTTTCATAACCGTACAAACATCGGCAAAGTCAACATTGATCTGTCCCGTGCTATTAATGACATCAGTTATACATTTAGCCGCTGTTGCCAGAACATTATCTGCCTTGGCAAATGCTTCTTTCATTTTGAGATTACCAAACTGATGACGCAATTTATCGTTGCTTATAATGAGCAGTGTATCTACATGTTCTTTCATGCGCGCAATACCTTCCTGCGCCTGCTGCATTCTCTTCTTACCCTCATATCCGAATGGAGTGGTAACAATACCTACCGTTAGAATCCCCAGATCTTTACAGATTTTTGAAATGATGGGTGCTCCTCCAGTGCCGGTACCACCTCCCATTCCGGCAGTAATAAATGCCATTTTGGTATTTACTTCGAGAATGCGTCTTATCTCCTCAAGACTCTCCTCTGTCGCCTGTCTCCCTATGTCAGGATTCGCACCCGCGCCCAGCCCTTGCGTAAGGTGTGGCCCTAACTGAATCTTATTAGGCACCTTACTGTTCGCTATAGCTTGCGCATCAGTATTACAGATAACAAAGTTTACGCCGTCAATTGACTGAGCAAACATGTGATTGACAGCATTGCTGCCGCCGCCTCCCACACCAATAACCTTGATGATGGAAGATTTTTCTTTTGGTAAATCAAAGTGAATCATACGCCGAAATGATTAATGGGTTAAGTAAAAAAATTATTGGAGCTTCTTATCATCTACTTCCTGAAAAAGATCAATGATATTTGATTTCATACTGTCTATAAACTGCCTGAGAGTCATACGTCCTTTTTGTAATTTATGACGATAAACAACATCCTGTGTAGTTGTATGCTCTTCAACTGTAATGGTTGGAGGCACCACTGTATCAACAATTACAACTTCTTCTTCAGGACTAATGATTCCATTAAGTGAGCTTTCATACACATGC
>JBKDRQ010000038.1:0-2856 GCA_046341135.1 Bacteroidota bacterium | reverse complement strand
GTTTGGATTCCAAGGATTGTTTTTCTGTTGCCCATCATAGCTGGTGTTGCTTTTGAACATGCACCTTCTATCCTCATTGGCGGGGGATTGTTTGGAAGCTTTATACTCACCTATATTATTTTGTGGATCTTAGTGCCTTATGCCGATACTGCTTCTGAAAAAATGCAGATGCGGGGTGAAAAAATTGATGTGAACAGTATCAAAAATGCGGTTAAACAAGAAAAGAAAGCCACATCTTCCGTAAAACGTACCGGCAGCAGATTGGGAAATATCCTGCTTACCCTGATCAAAATATTTTTCATCTTTATCGCCGGGATCATTGCATTTGCATTCATGGTGACAGCCGGCGCGCTGATTTTGGCAGCACTCGTATCCATACCCGTTCATAATTTCATTTTAAGCAATGGTGTTCAGGAATGGGCTTTATGGGGAACGATATTTCTGTTTTTCATCACACCAATTGTTGCAATGATCATCTGGCTGATCCGAAGAATCATCGGTGCTCGACACAATAAATATTTATCTCTTGGCTTTGGCGTATTGTGGGCAATGGGATGGATTTCGTTATTCACATTGATCGCCGGATTAGGAAAAGAATTTAAGCAAGAGGCTGTTATTTCATCAAGTATTACCGGAAGCATTGCTGATTCATCTGCATTAACCGTAAATATTAGTGAGCCGCCCATCTCTTACAGTAAAACATACTGGTGGCTCAAGTTAAACGAGAAAGGGTTTGATATTACGGAGGATAGTTTGTTGTATAATAACGTGGATATTGTTGTTGAAAAAAGCAATAATGATTCATTAAGCGCATCCATCTTGAAATACAGTTACGGAGAAAATCAAAGAGCTGCGCTTACCAGAGCGGAACATATTGCGTTCAATGCCCTGTTTAACGACAGTAGTTTATTGCTGGAGAATGGAATAGGCATTGATAAAAAAAGCAAATATCGCGGCCAGCGTGTGGAGGTGGTCATTCATTTACCTGTAGGAAAAAAGATTAGGTTTGATGAAAGACTCCTTGATGCTTATGCACCTTTTGAATTGGATATCGATGAAGATGGTTTTAATGAAAAAAAGGCGCATCACTTTGAATATGATCCGGGAGCAGAATATATAATGACGGAGGAGGGTCTTAAGAAAATAGGGGGTGAAAATAAAAAAGAGATCAAAGCGTCTGGAGAATTTATATAAAAAATATTTACCTGAATAATTGGTTGGGCTTTATCAATACATTTGCAGCAATCAATTTTGTCTTTGCATGAAACCCACTCCCTTCTTACACAAACACATCGCCCTGAATGCAAAAATGGCGGAGTTTGCTGGATATAACATGCCCATCTCCTACAGCGGCATCAATGACGAACACGCTTCTGTACGCCACAGTGCCGGTGTTTTTGACGTAAGTCACATGGGAGAATTTATCCTCAAAGGTGCCCATGCGCTCGATCTTATTCAACGCATTGCCACCAATGATGCTTCGAAGCTCACTAACGGAAAAGCGCAGTATAGTTGTATGACCAATGACAAAGGAGGGATTGTAGACGACTTGCTGGTGTATTGTATCGAAAAAGATAAAGTGTACATGCTGGTTGTCAATGCTTCCAATATCGAAAAAGACTGGAACTGGATTCAGCAACACAATACGCAAGGTGTGGAAATGCACAATATCAGCGACAAAACCTGTCTGCTGGCAGTACAAGGACCTAATGCCACGAAATTATTGCAACCGTTGACAGAACTAGATATTCTCAATCTTCCTTATTACCATTTTGTAAAAGGCAAATTTGCAGGAGTTGAGAATGTTTTGATCAGCGCTACAGGCTATACCGGCGCAGGTGGTGTTGAAATATATTTTGAAAACAAAGACAATGATGCCAGCCTGATCTGGGATGCCATTTTTGAAGCGGGTGCTTCTTATAACATCAAGCCAATTGGCTTGGGCGCACGCGATACACTCCGACTGGAAAAAGCTTTTTGTCTGTATGGAAATGATATTGATGACAGTACCACTCCGCTGGAAGCAGGATTAGGATGGATTACCAAATTCTCCAAAGAATTTACTGCTAAAGAAATTCTGGAACAGCAAAAAGCAGCCGGAGTGGAAAAAAAATTAGTGGGATTTGAAATGATTGAAAGAGGCATTCCGCGACATGGATATGCTATCAAAGACGCATCAGGAAACGTGATCGGTCGGGTTACCAGTGGCACACAATCCCCTTCTTTACAGAGAGCAATCGGAATGGCTTATGTACAAAAGGACTTTGCAGGATTCGACAGCGAAATTTTTATTGATATCCGCAATCAGCCGGTTAAAGCCAAAGTAGCAAGAACGCCTTTTGTATAAAATTTTATTTAACTACGGTGCAAACAAAACCTTCTTTATATACCTGTTTATCCCCCGCATTATTGCATCTATATGATTTAAAAGAGGCAATAGTAGTGGTGATTGATGTATTTCGGGCTACTTCTACCATTGCATCCGCATTATATAATGGAGCTGAGGCAGTGGTGCCGGTAGATACCGTACCGAAAGCTATACAGATAGCAAAGGAGATAAACGGGATAGCGGCCGGAGAACGTGACGGCAAAATAGCATAAGGTTTACAATATGGCAACTCGCCGCTTGAATATCACCCTGAATTTATTGGAGGGAAAAAGCTGGTCCTGACGACGACCAACGGAACAAAGCTTTTATATATGGCACTTGAGAATGGTGCTTCTGATATTATTACGGGTTCTTTTCCTAATCTGGGTGCCGTCTGCAGTTACCTGCTGACTCAACAAAAAAATGTAGTCCTTGCCTGCGCTGGATGGAAAGATCGTTTTAATATGGAAGATACCCTCTTTGCAGGG
>JBKDRQ010000037.1:0-4592 GCA_046341135.1 Bacteroidota bacterium | reverse complement strand
ACTATGCAGACCACGCCAAAGAATTAGGGAATGATATACCTGACGAACCTGTTGTGTTTATCAAACCAAAGAGTGCATTACTATTGCCCCAGATGCCTTTTTATTATCCGGACTTTACAAACGAGCTACATTACGAAGTTGAACTGGTGCTTCGGATCTCCAAGAACGGAAAATATATTTCGGAGAAACATGCTTCCAAATATTACAATGGCATAACAGTGGGCATTGATTTTACAGCAAGGGATGTGCAGCGTTCGCTACAGGAGAAAGGTCTGCCCTGGGAAAAATCCAAGGCATGGGATGGGTCAGCTGCTGTAGGAAAGTTTATTGATATTAAACCCGGATTCAATCCGGAAGATGTTAATTTCTGCCTCTATAATAACAAGCAGATTGTCCAACAGGCAAACAGCAGCCAGATGCTGTTTGATTTTAATCAGATCATTTCAAATATTTCCCATTATTTCTCTTTGAATATCGGAGATCTCATATTTACAGGCACTCCAAAAGGGGTAGGTGAATGTGTGGTAGGAGATGAGCTCGAAGCTTTTATTGAAGATGATTCCCTGCTCGAGATGACCATAAAATAATTTCAAGTTTATCCTTCCGGGCGGGCTTGTCCATTTTTATCTACAAACTGTTTGAATGTCAACCCCCTCCCTTATCTTTGCGACTCAAAATTTTAAGGCAAGTGGCGACCAAATTCACAAAAGAAACTTATCTCTACTGGTATGAGCTGATGCTGCTCTTAAGAAAATTTGAAGAGAAGTCAGGACAGCTGTACGGAATGCAAAAAATCAGAGGCTTTTGTCACCTCTACATTGGACAAGAGGCAGTAGCTGCCGGAGCTATGACTGCTACAAGACCCGACGATAAATTTATTACCGCTTATCGAGATCATGGATTGGCTATCGCCAAAGGGGTGAGTGCAAAAAGCTGTATGGCTGAATTGTACGGGAAAGCTACCGGTTGTGCCAAAGGCAAAGGTGGTAGCATGCACTTTTTTGGTGTTGATGTAGGATTTTTTGGTGGTCATGGTATTGTGGGAGCACAAATTGGTACGGGAGCAGGATTGGCATTCGCTGAAAAATATAAAGGAACCGACAATGTTTGTCTCACATTCTTCGGGGACGGAGCAGCCCGTCAGGGTATGCTTCATGAAACTTTTAATCTGGCGATGCTGTGGAAGTTGCCGGTAATATTCATCTGCGAAAACAATAACTATGCGATGGGTACTTCTGTAGAGCGCACGTCAAATGTATATGATATATACAAGCTGGCAGATGCGTACGATATGCCTGCAGACAGTGTAGATGGCATGAGCCCTGAAGCGGTACATGAAGGTATTATCCGCGCTGTGAACCGTGCACGTCAGGGAGAAGGACCTACCTTGCTGGAAATAAAAACTTATCGTTATAAGGGGCACTCTATGAGTGATCCTCAGAAGTACAGATCCAAAGAAGAAGTGGAAGAGTATAAAGAGAGAGATCCGATTGAGCACTGCAAAAAAGTATTGCTGGAAAATTTCAAGGTATCTGAATCGGAAATCGAAGTGATGAACGAGCGTGTGCGTGTGCAGGTAGAAGAAAGTGTAACCTTTGCGGAAGAAAGCCCCTGGCCTTCCGATGATGAGTTACTGAAGGATATTTATGTGCAGGATGATTATCCATATATTGTAGATTAATTCAGAAGACATTTATACATTGCTGACAAATAGAAGTTATGACAGATATTAAAAAAACAGATGCCGCAACTGAAGATGTAAAAGCTGTTGAACAGGCAAAAGATTTTTGGGGCAGGTATTCCAAGTCTATTATTTATGCAGGTGCTGCTATCGTGCTGATTATTGGTGGCTGGCTGGGTTATAAACAATTTATATTGGAGCCTAAGCAGAAGAAAGCTAACGAAGCGATCAGCAAGGCACAGGCATATTTTGCAAAAGACTCTCTGAGTCTTGCACTGAATGGAGATGGTTCCAGTGCAGGCTTTTTGAAAGTGATCAAAAATTATTCAGGTACAGATGCAGCCAATCTGGCGCATTACTATGCCGGTGCTATTTACTTACGTCAGGATGATTTCGCCAATGCAATTAAGTATCTGGAAAAATTTTCTACCAAAGCTACTCAGATCCAGAGCACTGCCTGGAGGATGTTGGGTGATGCTTACATGAGTTCAGGTAAACAAGATAAGGGTATTGAATATTACCTGAAGGCCGGTAATTTAAATGCAGAAGACGAATACATCTCTTCTGAGTATCTGTATATCGCTGCCATGGCGTATATGTCTGTGGGCAAGGACAAAGAAGCAATTGAAGTGCTTAAAAACATAAAGGAAAAATATCCTAAGTCAGAAAAAGCTGCTAACGTAGATAAATATCTCGCCAAGCTTGGTGTTATTGAAAATGATTAACAATGGGATTAACCAATAAAGAAATATTGCAATTTCATGCAGGCACTCCGGATCTTAAGAGTGCCTGTATTGTTTTGGTTAAAACAGAATGGAATGCTGCCATTACCGACGAACTTGAGAAAGGTTGCCGTAAAATATTTGATGAGTTGGGAATAACGAATGTTCAGACGATGGTTGTTCCGGGAGCAGTTGAAATTCCTTTTGCCATTAAGCAACGGGCACAGGATATCAGAAATGGTAAGCCGGATGCCATGATTGCATTGGGCTGTGTAATTAAAGGAGATACGCCTCATTTTGATTATGTATGTCAGTCGGTAACGCAAGGCGTTACGCAACTGAATCTCATGCTGGACAGGCCGGTTATTTTTGGTGTGCTTACCGTGAATAATGAAGCGCAGGCGCTGGAAAGAATTGGAGGATCTCATGGGCATAAAGGAGAAGAAGCGGCGATCACGGCCATAAAGATGATTAGTATTGCCCGTCAGATGAAAGGATAACAGTTTTATCATGAAAGTACAGTTATTCATACCGTGTTTTGTAGATCAGCTTTTTCCGCAGACAGCTTTTAATATGATTCGTGTGCTGGAGAAGGTGGGTTGTTCGGTTTCCTATAACGAAAATCAAACTTGTTGCGGACAGCCTGCTTATAATGCAGGGTTCAGAGAAGATTGCAGAGCCGTTGCTTCAAAATTAATTGATGATCTTTCCGGTGTAGATTATATCGTTTCACCCAGTGCGAGCTGTACTGGTTTTGTTAGAAATTATTATCCGAAAATTTTTGATAATTCTTCCCAGCATAATCAGGTAAAAGATGTACAAAAACGCATGTATGAGTTCAGTGAATTTCTTACCGATGTGCTGAAGATTGAAAAAGTGGAAGGCGCGCGCCTGGAAGGGAAAGCAACGTATCACGACAGCTGTGCAGCACTGAGAGAATGTGGTATCAAAAAATCGCCCAGAAAACTATTAAATCATGTAGAGGGACTTGAATTAATAGAGATGAATGATGTTGAGACTTGTTGTGGTTTTGGCGGGACTTTTGCGGTAAAGTTCGAGCCTATCTCTATTGCTATGGCCGATCAGAAAGTATGCAACGCATTGGATACCGGCGCGAAATACATGATCTCAACTGACCTGAGTTGTCTGATGCATTTGCAGGGATATATCAATGAGAAAGGATATGATCTCAAGACGATGCATATCGCGGATGTGTTGGCAGGTGGTACTTAATTAGTAATTAATAATAGAGAATATGTTCATGGTTCGTTTTTTGTTCGAACAACGACCAACGAACAACGACAAACGAAACTTATGGCTTACTGGTTAATCAAATCGGAACCCTTTAAATACAGCTGGGATCAGTTACTAAAAGATAAAAAAACTTTCTGGGATGGCGTGCGTAATTATGCAGCACGGAATAATATGAAAGCGATGAAGCTGGGCGATGAATTGTTTTTTTATCATAGTAATGAGGGGTTGGCTATCGTTGGCATTGCGAAAGTGGTGAAGGAGTATTATCAGGATCCTACTACCGATGAAGATGCCTGGGTGGTGGTGGATGTATCTCCGGTAAAGACTTTAAAGAATCCGGTAACATTACAGCAGATTAAATCAGACAAACGATTGGCAAATATGGAAATTATACGTTTATCGAGACTGAGTGTGAGTAAAGTACAACCTGAAGAATGGAAGGTGATTATGGAATTGGCGGGGGAGAAGTAGTTTACGGTTGTCTGTTGTGGGTTGTCAGTTGAAAAAAATATCGGCTTAAAAGATGTCATTAAATTTCCCCATCAAAAAATCTAAAAGCAAAATTGCCGGAACCGGTGCTTATGCGTTGATGAATATTCCTGCGCGCAAAAAGCTGGGGAATATGGCGGGTGAGATAATCACTTACAAAGAGGCGCAGCGCAGAGTCAAAAAACAACCCGAAGGCGCATTGCTGATGGTGGAGTTTGATCATGAGCCAATTGCCTTGGATGCGGGGGTTAACAGAAATGAGTTGTCCTATATCAATCATTCCTGCAATCCGAACACCTATATGAGAAGAGCGTATCGTAAAGTAGAGTTTTATTCATTGAGAAAAATAAAGAAAGGAGAGGAGCTTACCTGCGATTATGGAGAAACCCATCACGATGGCAAGCTGCCTTGTCGCTGTGGTGCCGTAAATTGCAGAGGATATATTT
>JBKDRQ010000036.1:0-2634 GCA_046341135.1 Bacteroidota bacterium | reverse complement strand
AATCTCGACTGTATGGAAATAAATGGTAATCGCGCAACAATGAGCGGAACAGTTACTTCGATATCAGGTGCGAATATTCCCTCTTATATCTTTCCTGGAAGCAGAGCATCTTTCACTGTTGAGGATAATGGGAATGGAAGAAACAGAGATCGTATCAGTGACGTGGTCTTTGGTGCTACATGTGGCAGTGATCTGGATACCTATATCCGTGTGCAGGGAAATATCAGTATTAAAGGCAATTAACTGATCGTTTTTATTACCGCACCATACTCAACCTTAAATTTCGAGAAGGATTCATTAAGCGGAATATTATTCAAATAGGAAAGAATACTTCTGATATTGCCTGCGTGTGAGAAGACAATAGCTGATTCCTTTTTAGCTATGATGGATTCAAAACATTGAATGGTGCGAGCATGCAGATCAAGATAATTTTCGCCACCGGGTACACGAACATTCACAAAGTCCTGCATCCATGTATTCAGGGGCTCTTGAGCAATGGCATCCCATGATTGTAATTCCCATTCGCCGAAATACATTTCTTTTAATTCGTCTGCATATTCGATGGTGCGTTCAGGGAAAATATATTGCGCCAGCTTTTTACACCGGTTGAGTGGACTGCAGTAAAGTTGCTGAATATCTGCCGGAAGTAATTTTTTTATGGCAGTGGCCTCCTCCTCAAATGTTTCTGCTACATCAATATCTGCCTGACCATAACAGATTCCTGAATCAATATCCGGTTTAGTATGTCGTACTAAATAAATTTCCATGCAGCTAGTATTCCAAGATAAAACATAAGTTCGGTTACCTGCTGGGTTGCACCCAGACAATCACCGGTATATCCTCCAATCCATTTGTGAAAATATCTTCTCAAAAAATATGTCGCAATAACAGGGAGACATATTGCTATACTTAATTTACCTAAAAATATCAGCGGGGATAATCCAAAAATTACTGCTGGGATTATTTCTTTACTGCTGATGGTTTTGGCCAATGGCTTTGCCTTTGCATCCTCATTTTCCCGCACATACATACTGGATGCTACCATACCTACTGCACATAAACGACTGAAGCTATGTGCGGCAACTATAACAACAAGTATAACTGATATCGGAATTTCTATCAATGCGATGAATTTAAAAAATAACATTAACGCAATGCCAATCGCTCCGTAGGCGCCGGTTCGACTGTCTTTCATGATCTCCAGAATTTTTTCTTTCGTCCATCCACCTCCAAAACCGTCGCATACGTCGGTAAACCCGTCTTCATGAAAAGCACCGGTGGTTAATATGCCGGCTATCATGGAAATCAATAGGGAAATGGGTGTGCTGAATATGTATTGACTTAGCCAAAAAGAGGCTGCGCAAATGCCCCCGACAATCCAGCCCATCATAGGAAAATAGCGGGTAGCCTTATTCAGATATTCCGCTTCATGTGTAATCCATTTCGGACAGGGAATCCGTGTGTAAAACATCAACGCGGTGAAGAATATATCAATCTCTTTTTTCATTTTATTTTTTTCCATCTATGCCTGCACTTTCAAAACTGGCCATCTCATTTAAAAATGCAACAGCATTTTGGATCAAAGGTATGGCTAATGCGGCACCGGTACCTTCCCCTAACCGAAGTCCTAAATTCAACAGCGGTTTTACTTTTAAGTATTCAAGCATAAGCCTGTGTCCTTGCTCATCACTGCAATGAGCAAATATGCAATTCGATAATACTTCTTGTTGAATATGATGTGCAATCATCAGGGCGGCTGTTGCAATGAAACCATCCACCACAATAATCATCCCTAATTCTTTTGCCTTTAGATAAGCACCGGCCATCATAGCGATTTCAAATCCACCAATCTTAGACAATAATTCTATAGGGGAAAGATCTTGTGCATCAAGCCTATGAAATTGACTTACTTCTGTGAGTACCTTCTTTTTTTGAATGAGCTGTTCATCATTCGCTCCTGTTCCATTACCCACACAATCCTTAACGGGCTGCGTTGAATAATAATGAAGCATTAATGCAGCGGAGGAGGTATTCCCTATACCCATTTCACCAAAGCCAATACAATTACATCCTTTTTGATGAATGATAGCAACAATTTCTTTTCCTTTATTTATTGCGATTGTCGCCTCTTCTAAACTCATTGCTTCCCCTGTACGGTAGTCTTTCGTTCCTTTACCGATAGCTGCATGAATAATAGGAAGAGAAGAATCAAATGCCGTGTTTACGCCTGCATCTACTACTTCAAGGGCAATGTTGTTTTGACGACAAAAAACATTGATAGCCGCACCTCTATTTACAAAATTGTAAACCATTTGTGCAGTGACTGATTGAGGATAAGGATTGACAACACCATTGGCTGCTATTCCATGATCGGCAGCAAAAACGACAATATGCGGATTGTTAATAGATGGCGTTACTGTGTTTTGAATCAGTCCAACCTGCAAGGCAACACTTTCCAACATACCCAGCGATCCTGTTGGTTTGGTTTTTAGATTAATTTTATTTTGTAATGATTCGTGCAAGTTCATGATTGGTATATATAATACCTTTTTATATAATTACCATTCTACTTGTATCCCTGCCTGAGCCATCATTGGAATACTATTATATCCGCGGATATCATAAAAAACAGTA
>JBKDRQ010000035.1:0-4018 GCA_046341135.1 Bacteroidota bacterium | reverse complement strand
GTCCAGTGCCGCTTTTGGATCTTTTTGTTGAATAAAATTTTCTAAATATTTTTTTAATATTTTCTTCCTGTATTTTTGGGCCGTTGTTGGAAAACAAAATTATAATTTTTTGTTCAGATGAATAAACATTTATTGTAATTTTTTTAACTTCCTGTCCGTCCACTGCTTCCAGAGAATTTTTAAACAGATTCGACCATACCTGAAATAATTTGATATCAAAACCTAAAACTTTTAATCCAGGCTCTATTTTCATATCTAACTCCACGTCTTTTTTTAGTTCATGCTGGAAAATATTTATTACAATTTTTATGTTTTCTTCAATATTTACCAATGCTTTTTCCGGGGTAATACCTTTATTGATGAATGAGCGTAAATTTCTTACAACGCTTGATGCGTTTTCGGTAGAACTGAGAATGCTTTCCAGCAATGCATTTTTTAATTGAAGATAATAGACCAGTCCCAAAAATGTTATTGGGTTTTGTGTGTGCAGAATTTTATCAATAGTATCCGCATGATCAGGGTTAAGCCTGCACTCAGTTAGTTTATTGGCAACAATATGAAGATCGTTTTCCCGCTCAGGATATTTTTCTTTCAGAAATTTTATCAGTTGCAGTTCCTCCCTCTTTTTTTGAAGACCGCTTACAGCAAGGTTTGTCTTATTTTTCTCCGCAATCTCTATAGCGTCTTTTTGTTCCTGATGGCTGAGGGTAGGAAGAATACGCATGATTTCATTGGTCGCAAATTGCAGACTTTCCGCACCAACTTTTGTGGAGCTTAATGGGGTATTCATATCGTGTGCTACACCGGCTGCCAGCTCTCCAATTGTAGCCAGTTTTTCCTGTTCAACAATCATCGAAGACAGCTCCAGATTTTTCTTTGTGTTCTCCAGCACGCGTATTTCCAGACTTTCATTCAGTTTTCTTATGTTTTCTTCTGAATTCTTAATCTCTGTGATATCAGTTTCAACAGCAATGTATCCTGTTACCACACCCTGATCGTTTTTGATTGGCACGATATTCAGTTCAAGCCAGTATTCATTACCATTTTTGCCTCTGTTTAGTATTTCTGTTTTCACTTCCTGATCATTTGCTAGCTTGTTTCTGATATAATCGATAGTATCGGGATTTGTTTTTTCAAACTGAAACATTTTGGGGTTTTTACCGACTATTTCAGCAAGCGAATAACCAGTCGCTTCCAGCAAACTATCATTAGCCCATTTAATTCTTTTATCCTGATCTGCTATAATCACATAGCTGGAGGTGCTTTTAGCTACCATCGAAAGCTCTTTCAATTCATCTTCAATTTGTTTACGATAGGTGATATCCTGAATTGTCCCTCTGGTCATAACAGGAGTTCCTTCACTATTGAACACTACATTGTAGATAAAGTGAATCCATATCGGATCTTGTACGTTTTTGTTTCTGTACAACTTAAAATCTTGTTCAAATTTTGTTTCTGACTTATTAATAGTAGAGAAAAAGTTGATTGCACTATCCTTATCTTTTTCTTCCAGCATATCGAGAAAAACTTCAATAGGGTATGACTTTTGATAAGGTAGTTTAAGTATATCGTATGCAATCGGAGATGCCTCCCATGAATTATTTTCAATATTGTATTCAAAATTTCCGATGTTGGCTGAGTTTTGAGCCTGCAGCAGTTTTTCAGCTGTTAATTGCAGTTCTTTAGTTCTGATGAATACTTCCTCTTCCAGCCCTTCAGTCAGTTCTTTGTTTCTCTTACGGGACGTAATCAGATTATCCTGTAAGGCAGAAATGGAATTATGCAGTTCACCTATTTCATTTTTTGATTCAAGTTTTTTTATTGGCGTTTCATAGTTCTCTTCTTTCAGCTTGTTGGTAAATCTAATCAGTTTTGTAATGGGTCTGGATATTTGATTAGCGAGAAAATAAAATAAAATAATTGATATAATCAGAAAAACAAAGGCGGTTATGTATATAGGTTGTGTGAGTGTTTTAATGGTGTTATTGATCTTTACTTTTGAAAAAGCAATGACGACAGCACCTTTGAATTCTCCATACTTGAAAGGCGCTTCTTCATAAATGAGTTCATCATTTGTTTGATTAAGTACTTTATCCTGACTAATTTCAGGATATGAGGCGAGCAAAGTTTTTTTCCCGCCTTCTTCAAGTGTTACGGCAATAAATTCAAAGTCTTTCTTTTCCGAAGCATGTGAGATAGCCAGCCGCACGCCATCAAAATCATCATTTTTTAGTGCAAGTAAAACGGATGTAGAAACTGCATCTGCAGTTTCAAAAAGTTCATTCTTTTTGAATTCTGTTAGTAATTTTTTTTGTTGATAGGGATAGTAGATCATGAATACCGCAAGGACACCCATTACAATCAGCGTACAAATGAACCAAATGCGGAATGATATACTGTAAAAAAAACGCATCAGTTGATAATATTGATAATGAGCGCTGATTTTGGATCAATACTTGAACGGGAGATAATACCTATTGCACCTTTATTTTTTTGAACATAATTAAGTATTTCTTCGTCTGTATCTAAAAAAACGGGGGGATTACTTCTTCCCTGAAACACGAGCGAAAGCCAATATTTCTGCATACCTGTAATGCTTGTTTCATAAAGGTAGGAAGCCACACGCTGACAATTTTCGTTTTTCTTCGAAGGCAATACTATTATTACTGTCTGTCGATTATTCCATGTACTGTATTTGCCCCTGAAAACCGATTGAGCATGTTTTAGAGAAGCTGATTTAATGTCAACATTATTCCCAATGACAAAAAAATCTTCTCCTTTTGCCTGTTGCGCCTCTCCATGATATGACGTTGTAAGCATCAGCAGCATTAAGCCCAGGATTCTATGTAAACTATTTTTAGAAGCCATATGCCAGTTGTACTCTTAACATTAAATCGTTATGTGCACCATGTTCATGGTGACCATGTAATTGTGCTTGATATTCCAGTTGTGTCTTAAGATTTATCAGATGATTAAATTCGTATTTATACCCAAGACATAGTTTTAATAATTCGAGTTCGTATGTATACAGATCTCTTTTGTCAACGTTCAGATAATCTGCTAAAATATAGGGAACGTGTTTTTCTTTAATAACATACCCTGCGTATAAAAAGCTGGCAAAGTTATGGGCGCTACCCAGCGTATCCGTTCGGGTATGATTGTAAGAGGATTCACTCAGCAATTCAAAACGGTTTCCAAAATGTGCAATGGACATGCTGGCAAGTTGGAAATCAACGGCTCCTTTATAAAACGGGCCTTGGTAATGACTAGGCATACTATTATGTCCGGTATGTGCTCCAGAAAAATTTTTCGAAATAAAGTCAGTGTAAAATGAAGCTCCGATTCTTGTGTAAGGGGAAGGTTTGTAATGAAAGGCGGCAGTTAAGGAAAGATTGGTACCTGCTTTAAAGAAATCATTGGATGAGATACCATTCCCCAAAACCACATCATAACCCCAGTTAAGTTGTCCCAGATTTTGTCCCTGAAATTGTACACCCAGCGTGTGTAGCGGTATCAGGTATGAAAAGGCAATCGGTCTTTCAATAGTGGGAAAGAAGAGGCGACCGTGATGATAAACATCATTCCAGTAATTTATAGGCGTATGGATTTTCCCTGCTATGATGCTATGGTTGCCTTTGTAATTAATTTTAATTAGTGAACGTTCTATGCTGGGAAGAAATTTTGTGGATGAGTTTTCATTATAGCGCACAACAAATTCTCCCAGAAAAGATATATTATCTCTCAGTTTAGAATTTACGAAGAAATCATGTTCCCCTAAAGAAAAGTAGGCATTGGTTGAATCTCCGGGTCGATATCCCAGATCAATATGACCAAATCCATTGAATTGAGTTCCTGAAGGCTGTGCAAATGCTTTTTGGGCAATTAACAGCAACAAGACTAAATATGTTTTAGAAATGTATTCAAAACATCGCCAAACTTTTTTCCCCATTATATAAAAAGGTTTTTGTTTTCGAGAATAGGCATAATCGTGCTTGTTAAATCTTCCTCACTCCATGGT
>JBKDRQ010000034.1:0-4843 GCA_046341135.1 Bacteroidota bacterium | reverse complement strand
ATCTGACCTGTTTGCCTCAATACACATCCGTAGCGTCTACGCTTGTCCGTGATGTAATACGTAATGGTGGGGATGCTTCTCCTTTTTTGCCACCACAGGTGAATAAGACGGTTTATGGAAATCAAGTTAAAAGTTAAAAGTGTTGCCATTATTCTTTTGAGGGAGGATTCCTTGTATTTACTTTAAAGTTTTAACTTTTTAGTTTTTACTTAATAAAACTTGCGAAATAAAACAGGGCTGATCCTGCCATAAAAATGAGCGTTAATATTCCCCAGAAGTTTTGTTTTTTTGAATTGATATGCTTGCCCATTATTTTTCTGCTGTTTGATATATGTACTATTAATCCAATTAAAAACGGAGCGATTAATCCATATAAAATGGCAGTAATCAAAAGTGCTTTGACAGGAGAAATATTCAGGATGTTAATTCCAAAACCTAATATCATGGATATGATCATGGTAATATAAAATCCTTTCGCCTGATTGAATTTCTTATCGAGTCCATCGGGCCAGTTGAAGGTTTCTGCCATCATATAACTCAGCGCGCCGGATAAAATAGGAATAGCAAGCAAGCCGGTGCCGATGATGCCGATACTGAAAAGCAGGTAAGCGAATTTTCCTGCCAGCGGGAATAAAGCTTCAGCCGCTTCCTTAACCGTGTTGATTTGATAGATCTGGTTCTGATGAAAGACCGTAGCGGCTGTAAGGATGATGAAATACATAATCAGATTAGAAAAGATCATCCCGATTTTAACGTCCAGGCGCATTTCCTTCAGCAAGCGATTGCTGACGATAATATTTTTATGAATGATTTCTTCTTTTTCCATATTAGCCTGCCAGAAAAAAAGATAGGGTGAAATGGTGGTGCCCAAAATGGCTACCAGCATCGCAGCAAAATCAGCATCCCATTGGATGTGCGGAAGAAAAGAATGACTCAGGATTTTTGAAAGCGACTGAGGATAGAGGAAAGGTACTATAGTGTATACCAATAAGACAAAGCAGATCCATTTAAGAACTCCCGCAATTTTCTGATAGGGAAACTGAATCATCAGCCATAACATCAATACAATAAATGCGAGCGCTATGAAGTTGGAGTCCAGCGAAGGAACGAGCATGTGTCCGACGGCACCGATAGCAGCTATATTGGCTCCAATGTTTAATGTGATGGCAGGGAAGGAGAGTAGCAGTACGATATATAAAATCCATTTTGGGTAATGCGCTTTGATGACTTCCGTGAGACCTTTTTGCTGTACCAATCCTATGCGCGCGCACATTTCCTGAATGGAAATCATCAGCGGAATACTGAGCCAGGCCGTCCACAAGGATTGCAAACCGAATGCGGCGCCGGCTTGTGTGTACGTTGTTATACCCGACGGATCATCGTCGCCGGCGCCTGTAATAAATCCAGGCCCCATCTTTTGCCACCATCTTCTAAATCCTTTTTTCATCGCTGGCAATATAGGACTTTCTGTATAGGTATCCAATGAGATTAAGTTAACTCAAAAGTCAAAGGTCAAAACCAGTGCTGTCCGGGGAAAATTTGATTATTCTGTTTTTAATCTGTTCTTCCTTGTGAAGGATCTTTAAACTTAGCAATTTTCAATTTATAAGCCCTCTATTTAAATCTGAAAGATAAATCAGATACTTAATTCTATATTTTTTGGAAAAATATAAATCGGCTATCCGGTTAAAAATCCCTGCCAAATGGCAGATGTCTCAAAAAACACATATAGTGCATTATTTAACACAGAGTCACCAAGTCACAAAGGCACAGAGAATTCATATAAAGTGTCAGATATGTGGCGCTGGCAAGACAAAACGCGCGGAGCGATCGGGTTTGTCTTGAATTTTTCTTTGGTTACTTTCTTTTTTTCAAGAAAAAGAAAGTAACAATAAAACTTTACGGGTGAGTAACACTTAGGCACAGGTCTGTAGACACTGCGCCAGTAAATAATTTTTAAAATTAACCGGACAGTGTTGGGTCAAAACCAATTAACTTTTGATAACCTAATAAAAAAGCCACCTTGCGGCGGCTTTTAAAGCTTAATTTTTGAAGATCAGTACTGCTCCAGTCCACTGAAGAAAAAAGCACCTTCAATCTGTGCATTCTCATCACTGTCACTTCCATGAACGGCATTTTCGCCCACAGAGCTTGCATATAATTTGCGGATGGTACCTTCATCTGCTTTTGCAGGATCCGTAGCGCCAATCAGTTTTCTAAAATCTGCTACGGCATTATCTTTTTCAAGAATAGCTGCTATAATTACTCCGCTGCTCATGAATTCAACTAGCTCTCCAAAAAAAGGACGCTCCTTGTGAACGGCATAAAAGGCACCTGCCTGTGCAGGAGATAAATGCAACTGCTTCATTGCAACAACGCGAAATCCTCCCTGTAAAATATGATCTAATATTTTACCGGCATAGCCTTTTTTCATCGCATCAGGCTTAATCATCGTAAACGTACGGTTGCTCATTTGTTATGGTTTAATGGGCGGCAAAGTTAAGGATCCATACCGTATTTTCCCCTACTTTTGCCTTCTTTATGAATTCGATCGACCAACTATACCCACTCCTTCAGGAACCACGCAAAATTGTCATCACTACGCATCAAAAACCGGATCCTGATGCCATGGGTTCATCGTTGGGGCTTTATCATTTCTTATTGCATTTTAACCATCAGGTGCAGGTCATATCACCCACTAATTGGGCGTCTTTTCTCGACTGGATGCCGGGCTGCGATAAAGTGCTCGATTTTGAAAATCATACAACAAAGGCGGAAGCGATCATAGATGAGGCAGACTGGATTTTCTGTCTTGACTTCAACGCACTTAACCGCACCAAAAAAATGGCTTCCTTTTTGGAAGCTGCCAAAGGGAAAAAAATTCTGATTGATCATCACCGTGAACCACAGACCGAAGTTTTTTCCTGGGGTATCAGTGATATTCAAAAGAGTTCCACGAGTGAGATGATCTATGATTTTATCTGTAACAGCGGAAATAAAACGATCATCAACGACCCGATTATGAAATGTCTTTATGCAGGCGTAATGGGAGATACCGGTTCTTTTCGTTTCAGTTCGGCTACAGCAGGGGTGCATGAAATGATTGCTTCTTTCAAACGCAACGGGCTTCAACACACCGAAATACATGAGCTCATATATGATAATTACCTTGAGAATCGCTATCGCTTCATCGGGCATATTCTTACCCATCGGCTGGAGGTAGATTATGAGCTGAATACGGCACTGATTTGGGTAACCAAACAGGATTTGTTGAAATTTCATATTAAAACCGGAGATACGGAGGGTCTGGTAAATTATCCGCTCGGCATACAGGGGATCAAACTGGCTGCTTTGCTGATTGATCGTGATGAAAAAAGAAAATGGAGCTTCAGAAGCAAAGGTGAATTTGATTGTAATACTTTTGCACGAAGACATTTTAATGGAGGCGGTCATTTTAATGCAGCAGGCGGAGAGAGCGACGACAGTCTCGAACAAAATTTAAATCAATTCAAAACGGCATTGAAAGAATATGCTACACAACTGAGATCTTACTGAAATATAAATTATTAAATCAATCACATGCAATCCATCAAACAATTATTTCTACTGGCATCCATCATCCTTCTTTTTAATGCCTGCAGCGAATCTTTTCAAAAGACAAAAAGTGGACTTGTCTATAAAATCATTCCGGGAAAGAAAAAAGGAGCTCAAGTAAAGCCCGGAGCTGTAATTAAATTTCATGTCCTGGTGACCCAAAAAGACTCTGTCACATATAACTCATATGGTAAGATTCCTGCTTTTGCTATGGTTGACAGCACCGCCAGAAATTATGATGTCACAGAAATATTTACCAAGCTACGTGTAGGTGATAGCGCAGTGGTCGTACAAATGATAGATACGCTTGTGAAAAGTCAGGGTGGACAAATGCCTCCCGGAATGAAGAAAGGAGATAAGATTACCATTAAGCTACGCGTGTTAGATCTTTACAGTGATATCCCTACTGCCCAAGCGAATTATAATAAAGAAATTGAGTTGCAGAAAGAGAGAGATATCAAAGAGGTGGAAGTTTATCTAAAGAGTAAGAATATCAATGCTATCAAAACATCTGCCGGTGCGTATGTTGAGATAATCAGTAAGGGAGAAGGCGCATTACCTGATTCAGGGAAGCAGGTCTCTTTGAAATATACAGGAACTAATTTAAAGGGAGACAAATTTGATTCTAATGTAGATCCATCTTTCGGACATACAGATGCCTTCAAAATTGTGATTGGCCAAATGGGTAGCATACAGGGTTTTGAAGAAGGTGTAAAACAAATTGCAAAAGGTGGTAAAGCTAAAATTTATATTCCCTCAATGTTGGGCTATGGTATGCAGGGAGCACCTCCAAAAATTAAACCTTTTGAGCATTTAATCTTTGAAGTAGAGGTTCTGGATATTGAAGAGTTTAAGCCTGCTGTGGTAAATAATAAACCATAATTATTCAATTTCTGATTCCTGAAATTATGGATCAGTACTTCAGTATAGGACATATTGCTGCCACCTTTCGATTAGAAGGAGAGCTGATTCTGCAACATAATCTGGGTAAGAAATCCGAATTTAAAGATGTACAAGCCATCTTTATTGAAGAGGGTAAAGATCGCTTTCTTCCTTACTTTATAGAAAAAGCCAAAGCAAAAAGCGTAACGGAGTCTTACCTCAAGCTGGATGGGGTCGATACAAAAGAAAAGGCACATCTTCTTTGCACTAAAAAAGTCTGGCTAAAGGATGATGATTTCATAAAGTTAGAGGGAAAAGCAGCTCCAATTTCTCTGATAGGATATAAATTGTTGGACAAGGAAAAATT
>JBKDRQ010000033.1:0-6953 GCA_046341135.1 Bacteroidota bacterium | reverse complement strand
ACCCCAACCAAAGTGTGTGTAATTCGCTACAAACTGATAATACCAAGAAGGATTATTGCGAACAAAATAACCTGCATAATGTAATCCATTAAATATTAATCCACTTAATACAATTATAATTACCATAGGAATCAATCCTATCCTTTTGATAAATAAAAAAAGGAAGGGAAGTATCAGATAAAAAAACCACTCTACAGATAGAGACCAAAAAATGGCCGTAATTTCCATCCCCTTTATATAGGGCTGGATAAACAACAAATTTGTTACGATTTTAAAAAAAAGATTTATATCACCTGTATTTTGCATAAACCCTGCATAAACAAAAACAGATAAATAGTATGCAGGCGCAATCCTTAACCATCTTCTTTTCCAAAAATTGTATATACTCTGTCTCGTTATTTTTTGTTGTTTATCCAAAACCAGATAAAAACATAAACCACTTATTACGAAAAATAAATGTACTCCATATCCCCAGAGATTCATGACCATCAACCAGTTAATGCCCCAAAATACCCAACCGGGGTTTCCGAGAGTACCGAGAACGTGACCATAAAGGACACCCAAGCAGGCAATGGCTCGCCATCCATCAATGTTATTTAGTCTCTTACCTCCGTACATTAATCTATCAATATGGATTTTAAAAAAGCTGGAAAAGTATAGTTCGTAGGTTTAGAAGGCAAAAAACCAAGATGTTTTGAATAAAGTTTCTTGGATTTATAATAGTAATATTTATTCATAAAATATTTTAATGAAAGTCTGTCTAAAATATATGACCAATAAATTTTCTTCTTCGATAATTTAAGTATTTCATTTTGATCAGGGATTTCATTACAAAAAATGAATTTATTTGGCGCAATTAGAAAATTATTAAGATTTATGTTTTTACAATCAAATTTCATAGGTCGTTTTAAAAAATGAACATACGCAAAGTTTTCTTTATAACGCTTTCCATCATGAAGATATACCCGCCATAATTGACCCTCTTCCCACCAGAAAACCTGATTTCTGTTTTTGTAATCTTCAGAAATTGGCATATGTAAAACCTCAAAATTGTATGATCTTATTTTCAAATCTGCAAAAGGTAATTCCATATATATAGGCATGCCAGCTTCCTGAAAAATATAATTGATTTCGCGTTCATCAAAAGCAATAGGATATCCAGTTATATTAGTAATCGCATACTTCCAAAAAGGAACACCTTCTATTTCATTCTTGAACAAAGTATTTATTTCAGGACTATTATGAAATAAGGTAAGATGACCGCGCCAAGATATCTTTTTATACAAATTCAGAATCTCATCAGTAATATGTGAACGCAGATCTCCCCAGATAACATCAATATCACAAAAACCCCAAAAGTCATAATTTACTAAAATGTCCGAAAATGATACCCCATAAATCATCTTAAATTCACACAACTGATAAGCCCTATCAATTTTGATTGGAAAATCAAAAGGGCGCTGGAGTCTGTTAACTATATCCTCGAACTTACAAAAGGTTACTTTTACATTTGAGGGGTATTCGTAGGGTGATATATCATCTGTAAAAACAATCCAATCTATTGTTGGATTATATTTACAGGATAATAACCAAAGAGGGAAATAATTTGGAAATTTACCGAAGTACGGTACTATGAAAGCAATTTTTTTCATCATCCTATTTCCTAACAACAACATCCAATATACTTGCGAGCAATTTAGCAGAAGCCTTAGCAGAATATTCATTTAGCGCAGATAAGTCGGGCTCCCATCCTTGCTGTAGTAATAAATAAGACTTCAATTGATTCATTAATATTTCTTCAAATTTGAATGAATCAATCGATGCATCATATTGAACAAGATATTGATTTGCTCTTGCTTTTTGAAGTATTTCAACAACCGAACTCTCTTTATGGAATACAGGAAATACCGGTTTATTACTCAGAATAGATTGGAATATTTTTGAAGCGGTATAATGTGACTCTGTACTTCCAATTGCAAGTACTCCTTTTGCCAAAGACAAACATTTGATTACTTCCAAATAAGATATACGCTCTTTTATTTCTGTAACAATATGCGAAATACCCGCATCTCTTGCATATTCATTAATTGACTTTAGCTTTGAAGATCCTGTACCCACAAAAAGGAAATGAGTTGTGTCATTGATGTATTTTTCTTGAAGAAGAATTGAAAGACATTTAAATAAAATCTGAATGAAATCATGTGATTTTGGAAGAAATGCACCGGCATAAACGTATGTGTCACTAACTGACTGCTTACTATTCCCAAAAAAAGAAGGGGCATTTACTTTAATTTGATAATCATTTGGATTAAACCCATAGGGCATACTTACTTTTGGGACATTAAGCAAGTGCCTATTTCTGTTTATCACATCAATAAAATAAGCCTCGGCAACACCCGTTAAAAAACTGATATTTTTTACAGCATAAGGTTCTAATAATTTTGCAATCCATGTAGATAATTTCGCTCTAACTAAATCCCACTTTTTGTTTCCAGGAAATTCATGCACCCACGGATCGATATAATCTATCCCATAAGGAACTTTTATCTTATCAAAAAGTTGACGAGCCATTACGGCGGTATAGAAGGGTGGTATAGGAACCCAAAAAGCATCAAAATTCCCTGACTTTAATAATTCAAGTGATTTTTGTTTTAGTGGATGCCATGCCCGCAATGTTATATCTCCGTAGAATCGGAGATGTCTTTTAGGAGGCTGTGCACTAACGAAATGTACTTTAAAAGAAGAATCAACTAATAATTTCAAATCCTCACTAACCTCTTCTTCATAATAATCAGAATGTACTGTTACTAATTCAGGAGTCCAGCCATATTCATGAAGAAAATTGACAATAAGTCTAACACGCTGAACGCCTACAGCATTAGAAGGAAGCCAATTAGGATAAATTATTAGTAATTTTTTCAATTATTAAAAGTGTTTAATAAAAAATATAAATAAGAATTTCGAAAATCTAGATGCTTTTAAAAGCAGAGATTATAAATAAATTATAGTTTATATTTTTTTACTAATGTGATTAAAATCTTTTCTTCATTCTCGTAATTCAACTCTTTTCCCAACTGAAGTGATGCCACATGTTGTTGATAAAGTAAAGATGATTATCACTATATGCTCTTAGATTTGCCGCCAGGTTGGAGAGATGATAATGGGAAGATATGATCAGAATTTTTTTCATATTATTCCGCGAAGAAATGCTGCAAGTATAGATGCATTCATTCCCATATCTGGCATTGATGAAACCAGTGTTTGAATCTCTGCATTAGCTTTTAAAAACAGGGCGGGAGCCATTGAATATTTCGCAATAGCCTCTGCCATGGCAGATGGAGTCTCTGCATATAGGGGATCGCCATTCTCCCATTGATATCCTCTGCATCCAATGGTAGTAGTAATTACCGGGACACCCCATCCAAAGGCTTTGGCAAGTTTGGTACTTACCCCTCGTGAATAATAAAATACAGGATTCAAAAAATAAGTCCAGCTGCCGGCTTCAGCCTCTAGTTCCTCATTGCCCATATATCCAAGGTATGTTATAAAAGAATATTGACGGGCCAATGCTTCACCAATAGAAGCAGGAGCCCCGACAAGCCGCATATTGATAGCTGATTGTTGAGGCAAGGAACTAATCGCCTTACAAACTTCATCTATCCCATAAAAATTGGGAGCATGACTTAAATCACCTATAAAACCAACTCTGCCCACTAGCGGATTACGCGATATAAATTGTGGGTTAACCATACGTGGCACCATCAGCACCTGCTTAGCACCCAACCACCTTTCCAATGCCTCTTCTACAGGCGAAACAGTTAGCACAGCATCCAAGTACAATTGCCGGAATTGAGCTTCTTTTTTCAGCATATGCCCTAATGTATATCCTGAAAGCCATCTGCGGTATGCAGGCACATTTTTTTTGAAACGGGTTGCTGCATGTAAAAAATCACCCGATTCATTGCCATGAGAGCATAAAACCACTTTCACCTGATCTCCAAAGGCAGTCTTAATTACCACTGCAAATGGCGCTGTATTACTTAGATTCAAGAATACAATTCTAATATTATACTTTTTGATAATATCTCTGAGATTGTCTATATATTTCTCTGGGCAATAATCATTATATATATTCAAACCCAATTTTACACGCAGCCGATATCCTAAGGAAATATCATACCGTACTGTTAAAACTTTAACATCATATAATTGTCTTAATAAATGCAGATACTCCTCAGTACACACACGCACCCCACCTTCCTTTGCAGAAAGATCAAAGTAAATTTCATTTGAGATAAACAAAGCGCCTGGCTTCATACAGCAATATCAAAAAAGAGGGGGTATTAGTTTAATTCCATCTTTTATCTGCTATAAACCTCGAATCCTTACGAATAAACAAAAGATCGATCTGATATAAAGCATTGTCATAGGGTCTTCTCATAAGCTGGCAGATATCATAAGCCTGAAAACCACGGTTATTCATAAAAGACAAAACATCATTCAAAAGCGGCTCATTGCCTATATCCAGAAGAGACACCTCCAGTAAACAAAATTCTGCTGTTTTTAAAGCATTTTCTCCTCCTTTCAACACCTCCAACTCAAACCCCTGCACATCCAGCTTTATAAAATCAGGCGATGGCAAGCTCCTTCGTTCTAAAAGAGCATCAAGACTTTCACTAGCTCTACTATTTGTTACAACAAACTCGTTACAAACGACCTGGCTGGCCGTTTCATTCTCATGAAATTGTAGCATACGCCCGTCTGTATCTGATAACAAACAATGATGTTTCTCTACTCCCGGATATTGCTTTACTATTTTATCGAGCTTATCTGATTTCGATAACTGAGCTTCAATCATCAGGATTTTCGCATCTGGAAAAACTTCTAGAAAATCAAGTGTCCAGTAACCTTCATAAGCGCCCCCGTCTATTACAAACTCAGGATGATATCCGCGCTGTTTCAGCAACAATAATGATGCATGCAAACCAGGCACCCCCAGTTTCTCCTTAATGGATCTTTTTGTTTTGAAACTCAGTAATAACTTTATTATTTTATAGATCATACATCTAGATTATGAAACCAAACGTAAATAATGCGCCGCAACCACACTGACATCAAATTGCAATTGAGCAGTACTACGACATTTCGTACGGTCAACCAGTTTAATCTTTTCAACTGCAGCAATCATTTCATCCGTATTCTTGACTACAAAACCTGTTATGCCTTCTGCCACCACTTCGGGAACAGAACCTCTTGCAAATCCAATTACAGGTGTTCCGCAAGCCATTGCCTCAACCATGACCATACCGAATGGCTCATTCCATTCAATAGGAAATATCAAGGCTTTTGCCCTGCCTAAATAATAGTTCTTCTCCTTATCATTCAGCGCACCTACATACTGTATTTGGTCTCCGTCAATCATCGGCATTATCTCATTTTCAAAATAGGCACGCTCATCTTGCAGCGGAGACACATTGCCAGCCAGAATTAAATGGTGTCCCGTAGCCCTTGCAACTGCTATCGCCGTATGCGCTCCTTTAACCCTCTCTAAACGTCCCAGGAACATTAATGGTGCATCCTCTGATACCAGTGGTTGCAATTCATACTGATGAAACGGTATGGCATTATATACAGCCTCCCAATAACCCCCAGCCTGTACCCGGCTGATCAGGTCATTGCTGCATCCGGTAAACACCTGGTTACGATTCGGCAGGTGATTTATGGCCCGTATGTTCCGGCTGCTGATTTCCCGCCCATATGTCATAACTTTCTTAACAGGGTGATTCAATACTGGCAACAGATAGGCAAGACGGCCAAAGTTGTGAATAAGATCAAAATCATTGCGGTGCTTCCACAAAAACCACCACGCAGAAGGTATAGCCAGCCTCGCATCCCACTTTTTGGGAGGGAAACCCTCCTTACCAAACGGATGTACAACACAACCCTCCACGAAAGAACCAGTTGTTACCAGCAGATGCACTTCATGACCTAAACGGGCATATTCCCTTGCAAACATGTAAACCAGCCGTTCATGACCGCCGTAGCCTTTAGGCGGAACCAGAATTCCCGGATCCATTACAAGCAGAATTCTCATACAGCAGAAATCAGTTTTTTATAAAGTTGATGGTAAGATCCGGCAACTGCTGAAAAATCGACAGGCGATTGAATCTTCTGAGCCAGTCGTTTAAGGAGACCAGTGTCGGCGATACATTTTTCAAATTGCTGGCGCAAACTATCCACATCATTGTACCTGAACAAAAGGCCGTTATCCCCATGATTTATCTGTTCAGCATTCCCATGTACATGACTCGCAATAACGGGTATGCCAGCGGCATAGGCCTCCTGTATTACCAAGGGAGCCATTTCAGAAAATGTTGAACACAGGCAAAGCGCATGATACCTTCGCATAGTGGTTACTACATCTTTCTGCTCCAGCAGGCCCTTCCAGTGTATATTAGACTTATCCTTTACCAGTAAACGGCATTGCTCTTCATAGTCTGGATCAGACGACTGGCCATAAATATCAAGATCAATACTCTTTTCATCCATAAACCGGATAGCTTCCAGTAACAAATGCAAGCCTTTGAATGGATTTATCCTGCCTAAAAATAATATACGTAATGGGCGTGGCTCATCGGCCTGTTGGTGTAAGGAAGGTTGTATAGAAAAAGGAAGTGCCGTTGGAATAAACGAAATTTTTGCTTCCTGCACACCATTTTCCAGCAACACCCGCTTATACCAGTGCGTAATAGAAACCACACGGTCACAACTATCAACCAAATCATGAAGATTCTTTTTTAGTTGTGCAAGCAGAGGAACAGTAGCAAAAGCGGTTCCTATCCTGCTTTTACACTTTGAAGTATCAATATTCAGTTGATACATTAAAGCTGAAGAATAAACAAGGAGAGGGGCTGTTAGTGAATAGCCTTTTGAATGTAAATAACAAATACTGC
>JBKDRQ010000032.1:0-5067 GCA_046341135.1 Bacteroidota bacterium | reverse complement strand
ATACTGGGCATTGCTGTTGCCTGTAAAACTCAGATCCCTTTTTGTCTTTGTTTGACCCCTCTGCTTTGTCGCCCAATTGTCAAAAATTCTTCTTCAACCATTGTTGCCAGTTTAACACTGCCGGCAAAAAATTGCTTTGTCCATAGGGCAACCTGCTGTTTTACCACAGGGTCATTCAGGTTGATATTGAGCGTTTCATCATCTTTTTCGTTCTGGAAAATATCTCCGTTCTCCATAATAATCTCTTCTTTATCTTCTGTTTTATGAGCAGCAAACACATAGGTTTCTGTGCCATTGGCAGGGTTTGGATGAAAATAAGTCTTATATACAGGGACTTTTCTTGTTTTTTTAATTCGCTTCCCTTTTTTGCCCTTCCCGGATTTTACGTAATAGGTCTCCGTTTTTGTCCCTTCCCTTACTACTTCTCTGATTTTGGGAGCAAAATTTCAGTGGATCGATACAAACAGATTACCCTTGTTGCTATTGGCAAAATCAGACCTCTGCTTGAGCGTAACAAAAAAAGGAGTAGGCCTTGATTCCAGCACCTGCACATCAGGCATTTGTTTTAGAATTTCAGCCACTACTTTTTTACTCACATTAAAAGAAATTTCGTCTTCTGTAGCATTTTCTCCCATGGCGCCATCCCGCGCATCGAAAGAACCCTTAAATCCATGGCCGGCATCTATAATGATGGTATTGATTTTCCCCGCATTAAAGTCTTTTTTAGGTTCATAGGTAAATGAAATGGCAACTAAACCTGAAAAAATGATGATTAAGAAAGTCGTTGGCCATCTGTTGGAAATCATGGATTGAATCATTAAAATTTTATAAATAAACAACATGTAATAGGCGGTACGCTAAAACAATCTATTTTTGCCGCTGTTCTCACATGTCTAAGCTACGCAAAGTTAATTATAAATTGATTTTATGGATATGCCTGTTTAAGGCGATTCATCATGCTTCATTTGCTTGGCCTATTGCTAATCAATATACCTTTTCAGCTATTCCTGTATTTGACAGTATTCCCATAAAAGATAGTTTGCCTGCGAAGACCGATACCCTGAATTTCAAGATTGCCAAAGATTCGGTAGATGCACCGGTTAACTATGAAGCGGAGGATTCTGTCATTGTTGATCTGAAGTCTGAAAAAATATATCTCTACAAAAAAGGGCTTATCGGCTATAAAGAAATAAAATTAGAATCTGCTATAATCCAGGTAGATCAGAGATCACAAATACTGACAGCTTATCCTGAATTAGACTCCTTGAAAAGACAGAGCGGTACGCCAACTTTCAAGCAGGGGGATAAAGTATTTACAAGTGATACCATCAAGTATAATTTCAAAACTGAAAGAGGAGTAACCATTGGGACCTATACACAGGAAGGCGAGATGTTTGTTTACGGAACCAGGGTGAAGCGTATCAATGCTGATACCTACTATGCAGGTAAAGCAAGATTTACCAGCTGTAATTTTGATACACCCCATTTTGCTTTCAGAGCCCGTAGGGTGAAAATGATCAGTAATAAAGTAGCCGTTACAGGATTTGTAAGACCAGAGTTTGAGGGAGTTCCTATTCCTGTAGGGCTACCGTACGGACTATTCCCATTAAAACAGGGAAGAAGAACCGGGTTAATCGTTCCTCAGTTTACAGTTAACGAACAACTCGGACTAGGTCTTGAGGGGTTGGGTTATTATAAAGTATTTGGCGATTATTGGGATGCTATGGCGAGGGCCAATATCTATTCTTATGGATCATGGAATTTGTTTGTTAATCCCAATTACAGAAAGCGATACCGTTACAACGGGTCTTTTAATTTCAGTTATCTGAATAATAAATTTGGATTTGAAGGAGACCCTGATTTCATTCCTCCCAGCAGAAACTTTGGATTGCAGTGGAATCATGCGGTAGATGGCAAGGCAAGGCCCGGACAAAATTTTAGTGCCAGCGTAAATATTGCAACAAGCTTATTCAATCAGTTTTTCCCCAATAACGCACAGCAGAACTTCAATAATACCCTTACCTCCAGTATATCCTATCAGAAAATGTGGGCCAGCAAGCCTTATAATCTCTCTATTAATGCCAATCACAATCAGAATAGTCTTAATAGATTATATAACGTAAACCTTCCCGACGTTGGCTTTACAGTCAACACGATATATCCTTTTCAGCAGAAAAATTTTGTAGGTGCCTCGAAATGGTATGAAAAATTAGGGATAGGCTATAACGGAAACTTTCGAAATCAATTTGCATTCTATGATACGGCTTTAAGTATGAGGCAATTATTAGATACGTTCCAATGGGGAGCCAGACATAGTATTCCCATACAACTTTCTTTGCCCGCTGTAGGTCCCTTACAAATAGGACCCGCAATTAGTTTTGAAGAAGTATGGTATCAACAATCATTTGTGAGGAGCTGGAATAGTGCCGAAAAGAAAATGGATACCATCATTAATAAAGGGTTTTACAGAGGTAATCAAATGAGTTTTGGCGTCAATCTCAGTACGGCACTTTTTGGAACAATGAACTTCAAAAAAACAGGAAGTATTCAGGCAATCAGACATGTCATCAGGCCAACAATAGGTGTGAGCTATAAGCCTGATCTGGCTAAAAATCAATGGTATGAGACTCAAATAGATTCATTGGGGAATCGTTTGCGTTTTAATAAGTTTGAGGGTTCTGTATTTGGGGGGCTTTCAGAAGGGGAAGCAGGATTTGTGAGTTTTACCCTTGACAATAACCTGGAAATGAAGGTGAAAAATAAAAAAGACACAGGAGATGGAGGAGTCAAAAAAATCAGAATTATAGATGGGTTTGGGATGAATACAGGTTATAATCTGCTTGCAGATTCATTTGCACTCAGCGACTTTAATTTTTATTTAAGAAGCAATATCCTTGAGTTTATTAATCTCACGGCCAATGCAACAGTTTCTCCCTACAAGCAGGACGATTTCGGCAGACGGCTTCGTCAATATGCATGGGAGGGCGGAAAGTTCTCTCCCGGGCGATTTGTAAATGGTTTTATTGCCGTCAATGCCAACTTCAAAAGCAAACCTAAAGACGAAAATAAACAGAAAGAAAAGGAAACATATCTAAGAGAAAGAAGCCAGAGTTTTGATGAGTTCAACAGACAGGTAGATATGGTACAGCAAAATCCTGCGGAGTATGCAGATTTCAATATCCCCTGGAGTGTCAATTTCTCATATGCATTAAATCTTTCCAGACAAATAAAACCTGATTATTCAGGATTTACCACACAGATTACGCAGTCGCTGAATTTTGGAGGAGATTTCAATCTTACTGAAAAGTGGAAGATGCAGGCGCAGGGGGCTTATGATTTTGTAACCAGGCAAATTCAATACCTTACCGCTTCGGTTTCAAGAGATATGCATTGCTGGCAAATGTCTTTAAATATTACGCCTGTCGGTTTGTTCAGATCCTTTAATATCACCATTAGTCCTAAATCCTCCATATTGCGCGATTTAAGAATCAATCGCTCCAGAGTCTTCTATAATTTGCCGCAATAATTGAACGAAGAATAGTACTAAAATCATACTTTCGCCTCGCCATATAAAAGTTATTTTATGCAAAATATTATCAGCTACAATCAATCTAATAAAGAAAGATATCTCGAAGAGCTCCTTGCTTTGTTGCGCATTCCCTCCATCAGTGCTAAATCAGAATATAAAGACGACCTGGTTCGTTGTGCTGAAATGATCAAAGAAAAATTAATAGAAGCCGGAGTGGATTGCGCCGAAATTTTCCCAACCGAAGGACATCCCATTGTGTATGCTGAAAAAATAGTTGAGCCCTCATGGCCTACCGTACTGGTATATGGTCATTATGATGTGCAGCCCGCCGATCCGCTGGATTTGTGGGATAGCCCGCCTTTTGAGCCGGTGATTAAAGACGGAAGAATATATGCGCGTGGAGCATGCGATGATAAGGGACAGTTTTATATGCATGTGAAGGCCTTTGAAGCTATGGCAAAGAATAATGCACTTTGCACAAATATCAAGTTTCTTATAGAGGGTGAAGAAGAGATCGGAAGCGTGCATCTTGCCGGCTTTGTAAAAACACATAAGGATTTATTGAAATCAGATGTCATTTTGATCAGCGATACGGCGATGATCAGCATGGAAGATCCTTCCATTGACGTAGGTGTACGCGGATTAAGTTATATAGAATTAGAAGTAACCGGCCCCAATCGTGATTTGCATAGCGGAGTCTATGGAGGAGCAGTAGCCAATCCCATTACCATACTGGCTAAGATGATTGCTAGTTGTCATGATGAAAATAATCACATCACTATTCCCGGTTTTTATGATGATGTAGTAGAGGCCACTCCTGAAGAGCGTAAACTGATGGCCGCTGCTCCGTTTAGCGAGGAAGACTTCAAAAAAGAATTGGGGATTGATGCGGTGTGGGGCGAGAAAGGATATAGTACCAACGAAAGAACAGGTATTCGTCCTACGCTGGAGCTGAATGGAATTTGGGGCGGATATACCGGTGAAGGAGCCAAAACGGTATTGCCCTCGAAAGCGTTTGCGAAAATATCTGCCAGACTGGTTCCCAACCAATCTTCAGAAAAGATCACTGAAAAACTGCTCTCCTATTTTACGTCCATAGCACCGGAAGGGGTGACGGTAAAGGCGAGCGAACATCACGGTGGTGAGCCTTATATGACCCCCATAGACAGCAAAGCCTACCGTGCTGCTGCTGCCGCTATTAAAGAATCTTTCGGAAAGGAACCTATCCCTGTCAGGGGAGGAGGAAGTATTCCAATCTGCGCCCTTTTTGAAAAGGAATTAGGAGTGAAGATTGTATTTATGGGTTTCGGACTGGATAATGACAACCTGCATAGCCCCAACGAAAAATATGATCTCTTCAACTATTATAAGGGCATTGATACAATACCTTTGTTTCATAAATACTTTGCACAGGAAGGACGTTGATGCGTTGCTTTGTTTTGGTATAATGGCTGAAAAATTCTACCCATCAAATTTTGTTCCAATCGCATAGATTCCCTACCTTTGCCGTCCCTAAATTTAGGCTGAATAGCAATTGG